>JAOTYK010000051.1 GCA_029861955.1 Acidobacteriota bacterium | reverse complement strand
GCCGAGACCAGGATCGGATTCAACTCGAGGGCACGCAGGGCCTCGAACTCGGCCTCCGCGCCACGATCGGCCAGCACGAGCGTCTTCGCCCTGACAAGATGGATCTCCGGGTTCTCCGGTTGCAGAACCGAGATCTCATCGAGGCGTCTCAGCGCCGAGTCAAACGCGCCCGTTCGGGCTTCGATTCCCGCCGCCATGTTCTGTGCCAGGGCGTAGCTGCGATCCTCGCGCGGAACCGCATCGCACAATCGTCTCGCCTCTTCGACGTCGCCTGCGGCCAGAGCCGCGACGGCGTCGTTGTACGAGGGGTGGAGTGTCGACGGGTCGGCGGACTTGGTTTCGATCTGCAGGGAGGAGAGAGGCTGGGCAGGCGATGCCGTCGAACTGCGCGAACGCATGTAAAGACCCGCTCCCACGAGAACCGCGAGGAGGAGGGCAAACACCAGAGGGCCGCGCAAGACGTTGGACATCTATTCTCTCCATGGTTTCCGGCCAAGAAAGCACTACAGTAGGGATGACCATGGATTCCGTCAAGATCAGGCGAGTGCTGAAGACGACCGGACTGAGCGCCCTGGTTGTGCTGTCTGCGTGGCACTTTCTCTTCGCCTATCAGCAGGCGCGAAAATTCAATTTTGCCCTGGACTTCCAGATCTTCGCTCAGACGACGGCGGTGTTCTCGCAGACGGGGACGCTCTACCCGCAGGCGGACGATCTCGAGCATTTCGATCCGGGGACGCCGATCTACAAGTTCCCGCCGTTGCTCGCCCTCCTGATCCGTCCGTTCGTTGCGGACGGATCCGTCACGTCGACGGTCTACAACGGGCACTGGATTCTGCAGGGCGTCCTGTTCCTGGCTGCCGCCTTGCTGTGTCTCAGAGTCACCGGCCTGAAGAGAGGGTGGGCCGTCGCCTTCGGGATCCTGTTGGTGAACTACGAGCCGTTCTTCGAGACCCTGTGGCGGCTTCAACTCGAGACTCCGATCTTGCTGTTGCTGGTGGGCTGCGGTTGGGCGCTCCGTAAACGCAACGACCTCCTGGCCGGTGCACTTCTGGGAATCGCCGTGATGCTCAAGATCTATCCGGTGTTCCTGGCCGGCTATCTGCTCTTTCGCTGGCGCTGGCGCGCTCTGGTGGCTCTGGCGTCTTCCGTCTCGGTTCTCTTGCTGATTGAGATGTTTCTGATGGATGTGGGGGAGATTCGCACCTATTACTTCCGGATCCTGCCGTACCTCCTGTCGGAGCCGCCCGTCGGCGGGAGCGAGAACGTCGGCCTAGCACGCTATTTGATCGACTATGCCGGTCTCGCCGGGAACGTGGCAAAGCGCTGTGTGCAGGGCGTCATGATCCTGGGTTTGCTCACCTTCGTCGGGTTGTTTCGACGCGGCGGAGAGGGCTCGAGCGAAGCGAAGACGTGGCTGGAGTTCGGCCTGTTCATCTCCCTCATGCTCACGGTGATGCCGAACAGCTGGGTGAACTATCAGTTGTTACTCGTGATTCCGCTGGCGGCGATCTTCAGCGAACTGCAGTCGAATGCGCAGAGCGCCCAACGCTGGCTGCCGTGGGTCGCCCTGGCGGTATTGCCGCTTCTGTTCTATCAGCCGTGTGCGGATCCGTCGGTCGGATGGCCGTGCGCGCAGACGCCCTCTTTCCTGGGGCTAGGTGCGCTCCCGCGGGGTCTCCACGACCTGTTCGTGCTGCTTCGTGGGTTCAGTGCGCCGCTCTTGTTGGCGATCGGAGTCGGGTTGCACTACGGAGGTAGGTCGCAATCGACTATGCGCGCTTCATCCCACGAAGCCTGAAGCGAACGATGGCAGCGGAGAGGGGGCTGGCTTCCCGATCATCACCGATCAGCGCTTCGGCCGTCCTGACGCCCGACAGGAGTGCCGTGCCGGTGGAGGCGATCGACGGGTGCGTGAGATAGTTTCCCGCGAACCAGACGTTGCGGTACGTCTCGCTCCGAATCGGAGGGTTTCGGTAGTCCCGATGAAAGATCGGGGAGTACATCGGCACGCGGACGAGTCTCGACCAGTCCGTCACGAGCGGTGCTCCGAACAACTCCTCGAAGTCATTCGAATAACGTTGCAGTAGTTCCTCATCGCTGAGGGCGTACATCGGATGATCGCGTCCCGACAGATGGGTCGTGAAGTTCAGAGAGATGTCGTCTCGGCGCCCGATCGTCGGGTTCAGTGCGTCGAGCATGAAGATCCCCGTCGACGCCTGACGTCGTTCGAGAAGATTCAGCCAGTAGAACCGGGGCGAGATGGGTTGTCGGGTCGTGACGATCGCCGAGAGGATGGCGGTGTATCGTATTGAGCGCAGGGTCCTCGTACGATCCTCGGGCAAGAGCCGTGTCGTTGTTTCCGTGGGGATCGTGAAGATGAACTCGTCGGCGCTCAGGGTCTGGCCATCCTCGAGTGTCACCGAACGCACGCGGTCATCGTCGTAGCTGATTTCGGCGACGGAGGCGCGGGTACGAACGGTGATACCGCGATCGAGGAGCGCACGCGTCAATCGATGACAGAGGACCTGGGTCCAATTATGTCCCGGAATGTATCCGAAGGGTGAGGCCCCTTCCCGAAAGTGGAGCCGTGAGCCGATCCAGGCGCCGCTGGACTCTGCGCAGGGGAGGTCGAACTTCAAGCGGGTTAACGGCTCGAACAACGCTTCCCGAACGCCCGGTCCTCCCCAGCGGTCGATCAGTTCCGCAGCGGAGCGACCCTCCCAGTCGGTCCAGTCCCGTTTGAGGAACGCGCGACCCATCAAACGTGCGAAACGAAGTTTGTCCAACGCGCTCATTGGGAAGCGCGCGAACCCGGCCGGGCTGGCAAGGTTGTAGAACCGACCGCCTAGATGAAACAGCATGTCGATCTTTCGCCAGCGAACGAGCGGCAAGGCGGAGAGCCGGTCCAGAAACCAGAGTAGGCCGCGGTCGCGATGCAGGATGTGGTGATAAGCGAGGGGATAGAACCGCCCGTCCCGCTCGATCGACCCTGCCAATCCACCCAGCTCCGAGGCGCGTTCCACGATCGTGATGTCCGTGGCACCGCGCTCCGCCAGCGCGTACGCCGCACCCATTCCCGCAAGACCGCCGCCGACGATGACGACACTCCTGGCTGCCGTCATTTGTCGTTACCGCCTGTGAGGCCGCGCCACTCCCGCTGCCACTGAGCGCCGTAGAGGGGGTGCCGGCGCACCTCATCCCACGCACGACGCGCACGGAAGAGGGTCCACGCACGATAGTAGGCCTTCGCTCCGAGTAGGCAGCCGGTGAAGATCGGTGTGTTGAAGAACAGGCGCTTCATCATCGATCCGCGAAGGATCGTTTCAACCCGGGACACCGCGTTGTGGCGAGCGGGCTTGAACTTGAGCGCGGTGTCATGGGGGTCCAGCCCCAGGACGTCGATGAGGTCGAGGTCGTGATTGCCGAGGCCGCGCTCTGCGCATCGTTGTAGATGGGTTACCGATCGTGGGTCCAGACCCATCTGTACCGCCTGGACCGTGTCCAGCGCCACGGGATCACAGGAGGCGAGGATGCGATCCGCGATCACCGGGTGCCCGTTCTTGGGGCCGTTGCCCTCGAGCGCAACGGTTGCGTCCATCAGCGAAAGGTCGGGGCGGACGATCTCGGTGAGCTCCGCCAACGCGTCGTCAAGCACGAGGTGATACTCGTGTCGCATGGTGGGTAGGCAGCCCCACTGATTCTTGATGGCGCCCGAGAGGCCGGTCTTTGCGTGTGTCTTCATGACCGGCAGAGTGATCCTGCGGGTGTGTTGGAGAATCTCGGGGATCTCGATCCGGCGAAGGACTTTGTTGTCGGGTCGGTCGATGGTGACCGTGGGTGCCCGGGTCATGTTGACCCAGCGTGCGCCGGTGCGATCGCAGACCGCCTTGGTACCGCTCCGAACGAATGCGCTCTCGATGTCCTCGAGCACCTGGTCCGCCTCGACGACGTAGATCTTGCCGACCCGACCGCGGATCGCACGGATAGCCGCCTCGGTCACCATCGGCGAGGTGATCGATCCGGGAATGAACAGGTCCCAACCCAGATTCACTTTCAGTGAGACATCGGCCCCTACGGGGATCTGGCGTGTCCAGTCGACGGCATCCAGTGCGCGCTCGACGGCCCCCTGGACGTCGCCGTCGACGGCCTCAATGGCGACACGGGAGCGTCGACGGGGGGGAGGGGTTGTGATCTCCGGCATGGGAAACGTATCTTAGCAGTCTGACCCATCGTTGGGTGTCCGTGAAAGCAGGTGGCTGGATGACAGTCCCGTTCTGGAGCAGTGGAGAAACGATCGTAGCCGAGCGCGCGGCGATCCTGGACGCCATTGCGCGTGTGCTGGATTCGGGAAGACTGATCCTCGATCGCGAGGTTCGCGAATTCGAGTCGGAGTTCGCGGCGCGCTGTGGTGTGCAACACGGGATCGGTGTCAACAGTGGGACCGACGCGATCCAGCTGGCTCTTCGCGCGCTCGATATCGGACCGGGCAAACGTGTAGCGACGGTTGCTAATGGTGCGATCGCAACCGCTGCCGCGATCGTCTCCGTCGGTGCGGTTCCCTGTTTCGTTGACGTGGATCGTTCTACCGGACTGATGGATCTGGACCAGTTGCAGGCGATGTGCCGCGCGGGGATCGACTGTGTTGTTCCGGTTCATCTCTACGGGCAGTGCGTGGACCTCGATCGCCTTGAACATGTCGCGAACGAGAGTGGCGTTCCGATTGTCGAGGACTGCGCCCAGGCTCACGAGGCGAGCCATCGGGGCCGCGTGGCCGGATCGGTCGGCGCAATGGCAGCCTATTCGTTCTATCCGACCAAGACGTTGGGGGCCGTCGGGGACGGGGGGATGGTGCTCTGTAACGACGATTCGCTCGCGACCCGCTGCAGGCGACTACGTTTCTACGGTCTTGACGAGACCTACAACGCGAGCGAATCGGGGGTCAATTCACGCCTCGACGAATTGCAAGCCGCTGTACTCCGTACCCGCCTCGGGTTCCTGGACTCCTACGTCGAAAGGCGTCGCGCTCTGGCCGCGCGCTACGACGAAGGGCTTGAGCGATCCGGAGTCGAGCTTCCGGGCCGTCTTCCCGGATCCGATCCAAGCTGGCATCTGTACGTGATCCGTCATCGTCAACGGGATGTCCTGCGGGAGGGGCTTACCGCCCGAGGGATCGGCACGGCGGTCCACTACCGGCGGCCGATCCATCAGGTCGATGCTTACCGTGATATGAGTCCCACGAAGGTGGCGTTGCCCGAGACCGAGGCCCGCGCCGACGAGATTCTATCCATCCCACTCTACCCGGGGCTCTCGGACGAAGATCAGCAGCGCGTCATCGATGGCATCGCGGATACACTCTCCACCGTCGGGGGGGCCTGAGAGTGTATCGAGATCGCAAGGTCGTCGTCGTGATGCCCGCCTACAACGCCGGCAAGACACTGCGGCGGACGTGGGAAGAAGTGATCGCCCAGGATTACGTCGATGAGGTGATCGTCGTCGACGATGCCAGTGGGGATGAGACCGTCGAGGTCGCGAGGGGTCTCGAGCGCGTGTACGTCTACAGGCACGACGCCAATCGTGGCTACGGTGGGAACCAGAAGACCTGTTACGCGTTGGCACTCGAGCGTGGGGCGGATATCGCGATCATGGTGCACCCCGATTATCAGTACACGCCGAAACTGATCCCGGCCATGGCATCCATGATCGGCAATCAGCTGTACCACTGCGTGATCGGTTCGAGGATTCTGGGTGGCCAGGCGTGGCGCGGCGGGATGCCGTGGTGGCGCTATGTGAGCAACCGAGGCCTGACCCTGGTGCAGAATCTCTTGATGGGGACGAAACTCTCGGAGTTTCATACCGGGTATCGCGCTTTCTCGCGGGAACTCCTCGAGACGCTCGTGTTGGATGAGAACTCCGACGACTTCGTTTTTGATAATCAAATGCTGGCTCAGATCGTCTGGTCGGGATACGTGATCGCCGAGGTCAGCTGTCCGACTCGCTACTTTGCCGAAGCGTCATCGATCAACTTCAGTCGCAGCGTTAAATACGGGCTTGGCTGTCTGGGGACGGCCATGCAGTACTTCCTGGCCCGCCGCGGCTGGCTATCCCATGCGCGGTTCCCGACCGAGAGGCGTCGTGACGTCGAAGTCTGAGGCGATCCCACGAGATCGTTTCTATTCGGTGCTCGCACTGATCTGTGGCGTCGCGGTCGTGACGCGGGTTGCCTACCTCGGCTTCCAGGCGTCGGTCGATCCGTGGTTCAGTGTGCCGACCAACGACGCAAAGTATTTCGTCGATTGGGCGCGTTCCATTGTCGAGCACGGCACGGGCCCATCCGGTGCCTACTATCTGGCGCCGCTGTATCCCATGCTGATGTCGCTTCTGTGGTTCGTCGCCGGCCCCAGCCTTCCGCTGATTTATGTCCTCCAGCACGGTATCTCGATCGCGACCGCAGCGGTCGTCGCCATCGGTGGACGTCATGTGGTGGGTCCTCGTGCGGCCCTGTTCGCCGCCGCCCTGTTCGTGTTCCATCACCCCTTGATCTACTTTGCGTCCCGTATTCAGGGTGAAACCCTGGCGATCGGACTCCTGCTCTGGGCCGTGGTGGATCGAGTACGAAGAGACGACGATCGTATCTGGCACGTGCCTCTGTTGCTGGGTCTTGCCACGTTGGCGCGACCGAACCTATTGTTGATTGCTCTCTTGTGGATTGCTGCGGATGTCCTGCGTCGTCGCTGGCGGAGAGCGTTCGTTTTCGGCGCCATCTTCGTTCTGACGCTTGCCCCGATCGCAGTGCGAAATTTCGTAGCGTCCGGCCATTTCGTTCCTGTTTCCGCCAATGGCGGAATGACCCTCTATCACGGGAACGGCAGAGACGCCGGCGGCCAATTCACGGGGGTTCCCGGTATGGTCACGGATGTCACTCTGCAGCGTAGCGAGGCAACCCGTTTCGCCCGCATGCAAAGTGGAGACATGAGTCTGGACGATGTGGAGGCCGACGCCTGGTGGGCTCGACAGGCGATCGAGGAACGTATCGGGCATCCCATTGACAGCCTTGGGCTCCTTGGGCGGCGAGTGCTGCTCACGGCTGCGAACTACGAGATTGGTCTCGAGAGTTATCCGGCATTGGACCCCACGCCCTCGCGGCTCGTCTTTCGATTGGGAGGGTCGGCGGGAATCGCATTCATACCGTTCGCCCTTCTGCTGGGTTTGAGCGCGACGGTGGTTTTTGATCGACGTTGGCGGCGGAAGATTCCCGTCGATTTCTGGCTGGCGTTGTTGGGGTGTCTGGCCACTCCGCTCTTGTTCTACGTTTCGAGTCGATATCGGGTTCCGCTGACGGCGCTGATGTGCGTTCCGGCGGGTCTCGGCGTCGAGCGGATCCTCGCGGAGAACTGGGGTCTACGCTCCCGGGCGACGATCGCCGGCATTGCTGTCTTGCTGGGTTCGCTGGGATTGAGCGCCCTCGTGGACGTGAACTCCGAGCGCGTGGGCTACCACCGCAACGCAAGTCAGGCGAGGCTGGACTCGGGAGATATAGCGTCCGCACTGCTGGAGGCTCGGGAAGCTGTCCGTCTGGGTGAAGAAGATGCCGGATCACACTGTGTGCTCGGTATCGTTCTAGAGCGCTCCGGAGAATTCGACGGGGCAATCGAGAGCTATCGCGAGGCACTACGTCGGGACGAGTACTTTGCGTTCGCGAGCGAGGCACTTTCTCGGCTCCTCGCTCGAAGGGGCGACACGGACGAAGCGATCGAGGTGCTCGAGCGCGCCCTCCGCGTGACCCCGAGTTGTCGCGATTGTTGGTATAACCTCATGGCAGTCTGGATCGTCAAGGGCGATCCCGGTCACGCATCGGAGGTCCGTGGGCGCATGCGCGCCGCCGGCTTCGCGGTGCCCGACCACCTGAAGGTTGCGTTGGACCAACTCATGGAGGCACAGCCGTGACTCGCTCTGGTCGAGGAGCCGCGATCCTGACCCTCTCCCTGTTGTCGGCAGCGCTGGGTTGCGGGACTCATGTGAGCGACACCGGCTACACCGGTGTCTGGCAGGGCGTCGAGGGGAGTGGCTCTACCATCTCACTGAAATCGGTTGACGGACAGTTCGTGCTTTCGTGGTTAGCAAACGATATCGGTCGCGAGATTCAATGCGATGGACGTGGGCTGTGCAGCGAGTCGAAAGATGGAGCGTTAGTCTACAAGTATGAATTTCAGAGTTTGCCGATGATCGTCGGCGAGCCTCTCCGAATCCGTTGCATCGGCACTTCGGTAGATCCTAGAGCTGCGGGGATGAACTTGATCGACGAGTTTCGCCTTGGCGACGACGGGCTCACCCTTGAGGTGTACACGATCGAGCGCGCGGGAGAAACATTACGTCCTCCGACTGGACCGAGGCGTTACCGAAAGTTGTCGAACCGGCCGTCCTGAACCATGGGTAAACCAACCATCGCAGCACTCGAAGTCGCGCTCGGCTACCGGTTCAAGGATCGACAGTTGCTTGGGCGGGCATTGACGCATCGCTCGCATAGTCACGAGCAGAACGCTCCGCTGGATCATTACGAACGGATGGAGTTTCTCGGCGACGCACTTCTCGGATTCGTCGTCGCCGACGAGTTGCTGAAGCGGGACGCCGAGGCCGACGAAGGCACACTGTCCCGGCGTCGCCAGCAAATCGTGCGTGCGGAGACGCTCGCGGAGGTCTCGGGCCTGTTGGGGCTCGGGGTCGTTGCACATCTGGGGCGTGGCGAGGATCAATCCGGCGGCCGAGAGAAAGTGTCGCTTCTGGCGGACCTCTTCGAGTCGGTTCTGGCGGCGATCTATCTCGATGGGGGGATTCGTCCGGCCCGAGCCTTCGTTCGGCGCCATCTTCGTGGCCAGCTTCGGGCTTCCTCTGAGGGGGAGGATGCACCTTCGGATGCCAAGACCCGATTGCAGGAGCGGGTCCAGGGTCGCTTGCAGGTCACCCCACGCTACCGTATCGTTTCTAAGAGCGGTCTCGCCCATGCCCTGCAGTTCACGGCTGAAGTTCTCATTGGTCAGGTCGTCTACGGTTGCGGCGAAGGTGGCAGCCGAAAGGCTGCCGAGCAGTCGGCGGCCAAACAGGCATTGCAGAAACTGGCGGGTGAATTCGACGCATGAGGAGCGACCCTTGAGACACCTCAAAAGAAGACTGGGCAGTGCGCTGCTTCTGACATGGGTCTCTGCGTGTCTGATGGGGCACGTCGCCGCCGAGGAGGAGGAGTTCGAACTCCTCAGCGACCAATCGGAGGGCATCCTCGAATTGCAGGGTGAAACGCGTCTGCGGATCGACGCGATTCGGGGCCACATCTCCCTTCGTCGGAGTGCCGAAGGAGAAATGCGTTTTGCGGCGGTCCGGGAGGAGAATCGCAGGGAAGAGATGCCCATCTTGCTGTGGGTCCGCGACCGAGAGTTGGTCCTGGCACCGCCGGAAGATGCGGCGGATGAACGGTACTACTTGGAGATCACGATCCCCGCGGAGCTGGCGACGTTCGTCGATACGACAGACAGCACGCTCTCCAGCGCGGGATTGGCCGGCGACCTCTCGTTGATCGGGAAGCAATCGCGGACCCATGTTCGCGGCCAACAGGGGGCGCTGACGATCGAGCAGGAGGGCGGCACGCTCGACGTGGATCAGGTTGCACTCGAGTCCGATCTCCGTCTCGCGGACGTCCGTGGTCGCATCCAACGACTCGACGGACCGCTCGATCTCGTCGCCCGGGAGTCCACGATCGAGTTGATCGATGCCAACAACACGGTGTCTCTGGAGCTGGAGCAGACGAAGCTGGTCGCGTCCCGACTTCAATCGCGCGGTGAGATCCATGCGACCGGCGGGACGGTCGATATCCGCGAGTGTTCTCGTGGGTTTTCCATCGAACTGGACGAGACGCCGCTCACGTTGACCGACATCGGCGGACCGGTGGAGGTGGACACGAACGCATCGGTTCGATTCCATAATCTGACGGCTCGACTGCGCGTTCATGGTTACGGCGCGCCGGTGTACGGCAAGGGGGCGCGGTTCGGCGTGGATGTCGAGACCACCGAGGCCGAAGTCACTCTGGAGGATCTCGGCGGGAACAGTTCGGTCCGCGGCAGCAGCCTGCGTCTGACGATCGACGGCGTCAAGGCTCAAAACCTCACCATCGAGACGAACTACTCCAGCATCGAGGCCAAGAATATCGACGCCGAGTTGACGATCAGCAACGACTTCGGCGACATCTCGATCAAGGGTGCGGTCAAGCCGGTGACCGTCATGTCTCGGGGTGGCAGCGTGCGGGCGCACGACCTGTCGGGGGCCGTGAAGATCGAGGGTGAGGGGGAACTGTTCGAGGCGGTCTGGCTGAAGGCGCCGGCGGACGGTCAGAACGTGATCATCAACGAGTCGGGGGATGTGCGGGTCGCTCTCGCGACGGACTCCGGGATGAAGATCGCTGCCGAGACCGAGTACGGAGAGGTCGTCAGTTCGCTCCCCGGTCTGGAGATGTCCGGCGACAACAAGAGCGCCACGGGAAATGTCGGTGGGAGTCGCGGTACCTCGACACTTCAGGCGAAGGCGGTGGGTAGCGTCTATATCGACGGCATCGCCGTCGTCGGCGGTAATTAGTAGCGGGGAACGACGGGATCGATCCGGGTCGACCACTCGTCGATTCCGCCGGTCAGGTTTCTCACGTTGTGGATGCCCTGCTCCGTGAGGTATCCGGTGGCCGCGGCGCTTCGTATCCCGGTGTGGCAGTAGACGACCCAGGGTGCGGAGCGGTCGAGCTCCTCCCAACGTCCCGCCAGCTGGTCCAACGGGATCCACGCATGATCCGGGATCCGGCAGATCTGTCGTTCCTCTGCGGTCCGTACGTCAAGCACACGGGCGTTGCCATCGGCGGCCAGCTCCCGTGCGAGATCCGTCACGGAGACGGCGTCCACCGATTTCGGTTCGTTGCGGGCACAGGTGGAGGCGACATCGACCAGGGGGCGATCCCGCATGCCGGGGCCGCAACCGGGGCAGTCGGGGTCCCGCCGAAGTTCGAGAATACGGACCTGCATCGAAAGAGCGTCGTAGAGAAGTAATCGGCCGGTGAGTAGTTCGCCGTGTCCGAGTAATAGCTTGATGGCCTCGGTGGCTTGCAGCGTTCCAACCGTGCCGGGAAGGACGCCGAGGACGCCGCCTTCGGCACAGTTCGGTACCGATCCGGCGGGAGGGGGTTCGGGGAACAGGCATCGATAACATGGACCGTGCTCGGCCCAGAAGACGGAAACCTGTCCCTCGAAGCGGAAGATGCTTCCGTGAACGTTGGGCTTGTCCAGTCGAAGGCAGGCGTCGTTTACCAGGTAGCGCGTGGGGAAATTGTCGGTTCCGTCGAGGATCACGTCGTAGCCGGACAAGATGCCAAGGGCGTTGCTCGCGTCCAGCCGGGTGTCATGCCCGACGAACTCGACATGTGGGTTGATCGCCTGGAGTCGCTCGATCGCAACCTGTAGTTTGGGGCGACCGACGTCATCGGTGGTGTAGAGGACCTGGCGCTGGAGATTGCTGCTCTCGACGCGATCGAATTCGACAATGCCGATTCTGCCGACGCCGGCGGCCGCCAGGTAGACCGCGGCGGGAGCGCCGAGACCGCCGGCACCGACGATCAATGCACTTCCACGGCTCAGGCGCTTCTGCCCATCGAGGCCGACACCGGGAAGTGTTAGATGCCGGCTGTAGCGGCCGATCTCTTCCGGGGTCAGATCGGGGCCGCCGGGCGGACGATCGGTCAAGGTGCTCCTCCAGTGGCAGTGGGGTACGGACCCGTGAGCCGATATGATAGCGCTGGTTAGGGGGGGGCGGAAGTTAGTGGAGAGGCCCGTGGATCCCAGCGTCCTGGCGATTGCCGCTACCGACGGTCTCGTGAGGGCCGGATTGCTCGTCGATATCCTCACGATCCGCGAGCACGGCCTGCGTCCCCTCGCCGTCGTTACGGCGATTACCGCCCAGGATGACGCCGGTCTTGTCGGGAAGCTCACCACGCCGGTTGAGTCCATTAGAGATCAGTTTCTTGCCATCGACCGTTCGGAGAGTCCGGCATCCGTGAAGATGGGCGCCCTGACCGACGGCGCGACGATTGAGACGGTCCATCGCTGGCTCGTGGATCGCCCTCGGAAAGGGGTGGTTCTGGATCCGGTCCTGACGACGAGTGCCGGTGGCGTCCTGTTGGAGGGCGGCGAACTGGCGACGCTCCGCCAGGCCCTGTTGCCACACGTCGATCTCTTGACGCCGAATCTTCCCGAGACCGAACGTCTGGTCGGTGCTTCGATGGGGAGTCCGCGTGATGTGGAACACGCGGCGAAGTCGCTTCTCGGTATGGGAGTCGGAAATGTTCTCATCAAGGGTGGGCACGCGGAGTGGCTCGACGGAGCCGATCTCCTGGCGCACGACGACGCGTTGACCTGGTTGCCGGGCAGGTTCATCGCCGGGACCCGGTTGCGGGGCTCGGGCTGTCGCCTGTCGACCTCCATCGCGTGCGGCCTCGCGACGGGCCTCACGCTTCTGGACGCCGTCGATGCCGCTCGTCGTTGGCTGGCACCGTTGCTGGCCGCGTCCGCCGTCGAAATCGAGGGACCGCGTGGCTAGCGTCGGCAGACTGCATGTGTTGACGACGGACGCCTACGGTGGGGCGATCGATCACCTGGAGATTGCCCGGGAGTCCCTCGCCGGTGGGGCCGATACGATCCAGTATCGAGCGAAGGCCGACGGGTCGAAACTCACCGAGCCGCGTCTGCTGGAGTTGATCGACCTGAGTCGCCGTTACGAGGCGACGTTGCTGGTGAATGATGACGTGGGCCTCGCGGCTCGATACGGCCTGGGTGTACACCTCGGCGCAGGGGATGTTAATCCGATGGAGGCGCGACGTCGCCTGGGGGCGAGGGCCTGCATCGGTTTTACGGTGCACGATGCGCGCGAGGCACGATACTCCCGCGAGTTGCCGGTCGACTATGTGGGTGTCGGCCCGGTCTTCGGAAGCACCAGCAAGCCGTCGGCAGGGCCGGCGCTCGGACTCGACGGACTCGCGCGGATCGTCGGTGAGGTCCAGGTTCCGGTCATCGCGATCGGGAACATCCGGGTAGAATCGGTCCGGGCGGTCCTCGCCGCCGGCGCCTACGGCGTCGCGGTTGGGGCGGCGGTCGCGGCGGCGGCGAATCGCCGTGATGCAACACGAGCGCTGTCGGATACCATGGGGGTGCGGGAGACGTTGCCATGAGCGAGAGTTCCAGAGAGAAGCAGACGCTGGTCGTCGGAGCCGGCATCATCGGGCTGACCCTCGCGGACGCGCTGCTACGACGTGGTCGGCAGGTCATGGTCATCGAACGGGATCGACCCGGGTGTGGCTCGACATGGGCGGCCGGGGGAATGTTGGCGCCGATCTCGGAGGCCGAGCACCGCGACCCCGACCTGCTCGCGCTTGCCCAGAGGAGTCTCGAGAGTTACCCGCGCTTTGTGCACCGCCTGGAAGGCGATACCGGTCTTCAGTGTGGCTACAGCGATCAGGGCTCCCTGTGGGTCGCAGGCAATCGGGACGATCGGGAAGAATTGAATCACTTGCGCCAGACACTCGAGCAGCAATCGTTGCGGGTCGAGACCCTCGACGGCGAACATCTGAGCCAGCTTGAACCGCATCTCTCGGGTCGTGTGCAATTCGGTCTGCGAGTCGACGGCGATCATCAGGTCGACCCCCGCGCGCTCGTACTCTGTCTCGAGCAGTCGATTCGCTCCCGAGGTGGCAAGATCGTCTCCGGGGCTCGGGTCGAGGAGATCCTCGAGCACGGCGGACGCGTTCGCGGAGTCGCCGGACAGACCCGAAGAGGAGAGTCGTTTCGGCTGGAAGCGGACGAGGTGGTCCTTGCCGCCGGCGCCTGGAGCGCGCGGGGCATCCGGCTTCCGATCGAGCCCATCGATGTGAGGCCGGTGAAGGGGCAGCTCCTGCGGCTACGGGGCGAGACCCTCTTGCGTCACGTGGTTCGCACGCCCGACGTCTATCTTATTCCCCGAGCGGATGGCGAGCTTCTGGTGGGTGCGACGATGGAGGAGATGGGGTTCGACAGCACTCCGACGGCCGGACCGGTCATGGATCTATTGCGCCACGCGTGGGAGATCCTACCGGGTACCTACGATCTGGAGCTGGCCGAGATCTGTGTCGGCTTACGACCGGCGCTGGACGATCAGCGGCCGGCGATCGGACCGACATCGGTTTCGGGTTTGTTCCTCGCCGTAGGGCACTTCCGCAACGGAGTCCTTCTGGCGCCGGCGACGGCGGCGGGGCTGGCCGACTGGATCGTGGATGACGTCGAGCCGGACTATCTTCGCGCGTTCCATCCCCGGCTGACTGCGTCGGTAGGGGAGTCCTCGTGACGGAGTATCGTTTAAACGGTGAAAGTCTGCCGTTCGAGCAAGTGACGATGGACGAGCTCGTCGCGCGACTCGCAGCGGCGCCCCAGGGCGTCGCCGTCGCGCGGAACGGACGCGTGGTGCCGCGACGGGACTGGCAACGGGTGCAGGTCGAGGTAGACGATGAGATCGAGATCGTCGTCGCAGTTCAGGGAGGCTAGTAGTGACCACCATCGACGAACGGGCCGTGGGAGAGTGTTGGCAGCTGGCGGGACACCGGTTTCACTCACGGTTGTTGCTCGGCACCGCCCGCTACCCCAGCCGGAGGCATCTGCTGGAATCGTTGTCCGCATCGGGTACGGAGATCGCCACGGTTTCGATACGTCGCGTGGGGATGCAGACCGGTGAAGGGAATCTCTACGAAGCCCTGACACAGCGCGGGCTTCGTCTGCTTCCGAATACCGCCGGTTGCTACACGGCCCACGACGCCGTGTTGACGGCCCAGCTTGCTCGAGAGGCGCTCGGGACGGACTGGATCAAGCTGGAGGTCATCGCTGACGACGACACACTGTTGCCGGATACCGATGGGTTGCTGCAGGCGGCGCGGACACTGATCGCCGACGGCTTCGTCGTTCTGCCGTACACCAATGACGACCCGGTCACCGCGCTCAAGCTTGAGGATCTGGGTTGTGCGGCGGTGATGCCTCTCGGGGCGCCGATCGGGTCGGGTCTCGGGATTCGTAACCCGCACAACCTCGAACTGATCCGGCGGCGGGCCGGAGTTCCGGTCATCGTGGATGCCGGTGTCGGCACCGCGTCGGACGTGACGGTTGCGCTGGAATTGGGTTGCGATGCCGTTCTCCTCAATACGGCCGTCGCGCGGGCGCGCGACCCCGAGCTGATGGCGAAGGCGATGCGACATGCGGCCGAGGCCGGCCGAGACGCGTACCGTGCCGGTCGCATCCCGCGAAAAGAGCTGGCCGTGGCTTCATCCCCACGGGTGGGTCGCATCGGTCGTGATCGAGGGGCGTCGCGAACCTGAACTCGCCACCGCGGATCCTGCTGGTCGCCGACGTGGCACGTGCGTCGTCCGAGTCGATTCTGTTCGAGCGCATACGGGCGGCACTCGCAGGCGCGTCGATGAGGGTGTGGGTGCGGGATGTCGTCGCGGACGACGCCTCGTATCGAGACCGGATCGTTCGACTGATCGACGGGATCGTTCCGGCGTCCCGACTGGTCGTTCACGGTCGACCGGATCTTGCCGAAGAGATCGGGGCCGGGGTCCATTTCGCGGCCCGCGCGGCGGCAGTGATCTCCCCGCCCGGTCGATGGGTGAGTCGGGCGGTCCACGACCACGACGAGCTGATCCGGGCCGAGGCGTCCGGTGCCACGACGTTGGTGGTCGGGACCGTATTCGAAACACCTTCAAAGCCCGGTCGGGAGACTCTCGGTGTCGGGGGTCTAGGAAGACTGTGCCGTCAGGCCAACCGACCGGTCTACGCGATCGGTGGGATCGATGAGACCAACGCCCGGGCGGTCGTCGAGGCCGGGGCCCACGGCGTCGCCGTCTGTGGCGCGATCATGGGGGCCGAGGAGCCCGCCGCAGTCGCGGCACGAATCGCTGGGATTGTGGGTTCCACCGCGTCGTCGGGTTAGAACCGGACCTCGACAACTTTCAGCGCGTCCCGGCCGCCGATGGTCCAGGCGACCCACAGGGCGTCGTTCACACGTGTGCTTCGTGGAAAGCCCGAGCGGCGTTGTGGGGAGGCCTCGCCGAGTACCTGGACCTCCATCGGGTCTCCGTCGGGATCGATTCCCCCGAGAACGATCTCGCCGTTCGAGGCGCCTCGTCGCAGCCAGACGACGACCACGCGGCCATCGGAAAGGATACGTACCGATACCCGCCCGACGGGATCCTCGTCCGGGAGCACGATGGGTTCCGCAAACGAACGCCCACCATCCTCCGAAATGGCGAGCTTGACCCGTGGTTGGTCATCGGCCTGAGTGAACCAGGCCAGAGCGACTCGCTGTGCCGAGCTATCCAGGGCGGGTCCATTGACCGGACAGCCCGCGATCTTCCAGCGGTCGTCGTGGACGACGGCCGGTGAGGTCCAGCCGGTCTCGGTCTGTCGGATGACGGCGATGTCTCGAATCTCGGCCGGCGTATGGTCTCGATAGGCCAGCAGCATGCCGTCGTCTGTCGTGGTCATCGCCGTCTGGCAGCAGCTGCACACGTCCGGATCCAGGAGCTGGCCGTCACTTGCCTCATCGTTGGTCGGCCAGTTCAGGACACGCAATTGCATCTTGCCGGTGCCGCCCTGGACGGTGTCTCGTCCGTCGAGCCACGCGATGTGTTGTAGCCCCTCTGCGGGACTCATGGAAACGAATCCATATTCCGCCGGCGGTTGGGATTCGTGCAGTGAGAGCGGGGACTGCCAGGTCGTGCCGTCCGCGTTGCCACGAACGACCTGGATCCGTTGCCCGAACTTCGCGCGGGTCTCATCTCGGCTGTAACTGACCAGAATCTCACCGGTCCGATCGATCCCGAGGCGCGGGAAGTCGGCCCAGTTGACGAACAGTCGAGCGTGTTCTGCGACCGTGGTCGTGGGTTGCCAGCCACTCTTCAGGCGGCGAGCGATCTGCACCCGACCCGGCGTGTCATCGGTGGGCGGGGTCAGCCAGCTAAGGACGACCGTACCGTCCGGTTGGGTGGCAAGATCGGGGAATGTGGCGCCCGGAGGCGCGGGGTGATCGACAAGGCTGAGGGTCGCGGGACGGTCTGCTCCGCCGCAGCCGGAAAGCGTCACGAGGAACAGGGTCGTGAAGAGAGAGACCCGAAGAATGGGAGCCATCATCCGACGAGTTGCTCCAGATAGTCCTCGCCGACGAGGATCTCTCTTGGCTTGCTTCCTTCGCCACGCCCGACGATCCCCTCTTGCTCCATCATGTCCACGATTCGCGCGGCTCGGGCATAGCCGAGTTGAAGCCGTCGTTGGATCAAGGTGATCGAGCACTTGCCTTCCTGAACGACGACACGGACGGCTTCGGCGAACATCTCGTCGCGCTCGCCCTCGAAGCCGTTGCGGGACTCCGCCGGATCTTCGAGGACCGATTCGTCGTATTCGGGGTTGGCCATCTTCTTGAGAAACGAGGTCACCCGGCTGATCTCCGGCTCCGTGATGTAACCGCTGTGGATACGTTGGAGCCGTGAGGACCCCGTCGGGAGTAGCAGCATGTCGCCACGCCCGAGGAGGTTCTCTGCACCCTGCTGGTCGATGATCGTGCGAGAGTCCACTCGTTGAGAGACCCGGAAGGCGATCCGTGACGGGAAATTCGCCTTGATCGTT
>JAOTYK010000050.1 GCA_029861955.1 Acidobacteriota bacterium | reverse complement strand
ATCAGACCCCGAAACTCCCCGGAATCTGACCCTCTAACTGCCGGACTGTCCGCCGACGGACGATCGAGTGTCCGGTGTCCGGACAACAAGCCGCAATCAACGGGCCACGTTGACCTGCTTGTCCGCACCATCGAGCACGAAGACCCGCCTCGACTTTCGATCCACGTCGATGGCGATCGGGTTGCCGACCAGTCCCGTCGTATGGCCCAGGTTGTATTCGAATTTGATGTCGGGCCCACTGCCCGGGTTCCCGTGCGGCGTGCGATAGACCTCGACGTTCATCGTTTTAGTGTTGCCGATATAGAGGTAGCGGCCGGTGGCAGCCAAACCGAACGGGGCACCCTCATCGGGCAAGGCAAAGCTCCAGGCCGTCTCGAGGGTCTCTTGATCCACCGCGATGATCGCGCGGTGGCGGCGGTCTGCGACCAGAATCAACTCATTTGGGCCGGCCGCGATCCGGCGTGGGTTCTGAACGGTCTGCGCCGCTACCGATCCAACAAGGGCGAGGGCACACACGAGCGCGGCTCCGCCCACCCGCGATCCGAACGAACGTCCGCCGATGGACATGTCCACACCCTCCCCCCTTTCAGTCCTTGAGTCCGCAAGACGTACCGGAGACATATAGGACATTCTAGGTAGGGAACACATAGTGGATTCCCGTAACCTACCGTCCCGGATCTGCGGGAATCCCTGGCTGTATCCCCCTGGTTTCCCCGAGAGTCCACTATTTGAGAGGATGGGCACTACGGGAAGACCGGGCAGATACTCACCAACGGATGGGTGCACGCCGACGACCTCTGGCTTTCACTGAACAAGGCATTGCGATGCTATCGAGCGTCCTGCGCTATGTCGACACTCGACTGATAAGCGCTCCGAGAAACCGCGATCACGGTTCCGGAGATGTAGGATCCCAGATCTTTTCGGCGTATATTGGGTGCGACTGCGTCGCGATCCGAGTGGCTGGTGATCAGTTGCTCCAGTGTGCATGCCCGAGGGTGAAGCCATCAAACCAGCGAGACTCAGGATCGCCCTGGCGATCGCGGCCGTCTCGATCGTCCTTTCCGGAACTGTCCACGCCGAAATCATATGGTCGGACGAGTTCGAAGGCGACGTGATCGACACCTCGACCTGGACCTACGATGTCGGGGGCTGGGGCTTCGGCAACGGCCAGATGGAATTCGACACGGCTCGATCCGAGAACTCGTACGTCGAGAACGGCAATCTCGTCATCGAAGCCCGGCGCGAAGATTATTCCGGGAACGAGTTCACATCGGCTCGGATGTTGACCCAGGGTCGCTTCGCCTTTCGATACGGCGACCTCGAGGCCAGGATCAAGGTCCCCGATACCGCCGATGGTTTGTGGCCGGCCTACTGGCTACTCGGCAACAACTTTCCCGGCATCGATTGGCCGGGCGCCGGTGAAGTCGATGTGATGGAGATCGGCTCGTCCGACGGCATCGCCGAGGGCCTTCAGCAGAGGAAGATCAACTGCGCGTTGCACTACTCGAATGCCGTCGGCGGGTACAGCAACCATGTCGCCTGGCTGGACGCTGCTGTCGACCTGAACCTCGATTATCATCTTTACAAGGTGTCGTGGACACCGACCGATATGACCTTCTACCTGGACGGCGTCCCGTTCGCGTCGTGGAACATCACGGGGAGTGAATACAGCGAGTTTCATCAGCCTTTCTTTCCGATCCTCAACATCGCCGTCGGCGGATGGGACCCCTCGTATACGGGCATCTACCACCCGAATGACGTGACGGCCGGCTTCCCCGCGAAGATGTACATCGACTGGATCCGCGTATCGAACAACGGATTCACGGAGTTACATTCCACCGAATCGATCGAGGAGAGGGGTAACTTCGGCGTCTTCACGGAGACGACGCCGGTCGACAACTCGCTGGCCTACGAGGACGGTTCGGATCCTGCCTTCGAATACGGATCCACGGCTGCGCTCTACACCTGGAACAACATGACGGCGGCGACACCGGCGACGCACTCCGAGGGAGCCGAGAGCTGGTCCTTCGACATCGCCGGCGGCGACTGGTTCGGGATGGGCGTCTTCTTGCCGAACTTCCGCAACATGCGGAACTACTCCGACGGGTCTCTCCACCTCGATATGAAGACGACGTCGGCAGCCCCCATGAGGATCGGGATCAAGAGCTCCAGGGCCGGCGAATTCTGGCTTCCGGTCGGAGACGAGACTACTGAGTTCGGCTTCCCGAGAGACGGTCAGTGGCACGAGGTCGTGATCCCGCTGAATCGTTTCGCCAACATCGACTTCCACACGATCCACCAGATCTTCATGATCGCCGGCGACCCGCCCCCGGTCGGGCTCAACCTGTCGATCGACAATGTCTGGTGGCAGCCCAGCGTAGCAAGACCCCAGCCGAAACTCGGAAACTTCGGCGTATTCACCGAGACTTCGGCGCACCAGGACGCCGGATCGTTCGTTCTCGGTAGCGACGGCGACTTCTTCATCTGGGAAAACACGCTGGTCGACTTCCCGGAGGCCCCCTACGAAGGCAGCGAGAGCCTCAGCCTGGGATCCGCGCCCGGACCGACCTGGTTCGGCGCCGCCTTCACGCCGAACGTGAAGTACGACCTGACTGCCTACCGGTTCCCCACCAGCAAGCTCTCCTTCGCGATGAAGACGACCTCGCCGGTGACCTTCATGATCGGCATGAAGAGCGGGAACATCGACGGCATCGGTCAGAAATGGATCCCCTTCGTTTCAGGCAGCGACCCTTACGGTTTTGCGCGCGACGGACAGTGGCATCTGATCGAGATTCCGCTCTCCGATATCGCCGACGAAGTCGATCTCTCCGTGGTGAGCCAACTGTTCCAGGTCCTGGGTGTGGAGGGTCCCATCTCCGACATCGAGTTCGACGACATCCACTTCACCAACGGCGGCAACGGCCGACAGCCGGTGACCCTGACGGTGGACAAGCAAGGGACCGACGCCGTGCTCTCCTTCCTCTCCGATCACGAGACGAACTACCGCCTGCTGCACAAAGGAAGCCTGACCGATTCGCACTGGACGGTACACAGCACACTGGCCGGCGACGGGACGCAGAAGTCGGTCACCGATCCCCTGTCGGCGCCTCCTCAGTTTTTTCTGGTCGAGACGATTCGCTGACGAACTCGGCGGCCCAGGTCGGTTAATCTCAATCAAGGGCTGGTGCCGGAGACAGGACTCGAACCTGTACTCCCTTGCGGGAAGAGGATTTTAAGTACTCTCGGGAAGGGCGGCGAATCAACGTCTGTTTGATTCGTCGCCCTTTCCCGCTTGCGAGAGTAGGCCACGACGAACGACTTCAGAAGTGCGCGAGTCCAACCCGGCGACGACCTCGACCTTCTTGCCGACCATGTAACCGGCCTCGAGGGAGTAGATGTCCAGGTCGCTCATGCCGTCGAGGTAGATCCCGCCGATGAAGGTCGGGGCGACGGTCTCGGCCGAAATCTGCTGGAACTCGACATCCATCGAGAAGCCCCTGCCGCGGACGCGATGCTGTCGAGGTCCGCCTGCTCGAGCTCGTGGGCAGACCCGTCAGCGAGTCGGTGAGGGTGATGATCGCGACCCCGGCCTGGAACGGAGGGTCCAGGTAATCAGCGGCAGGTGCTTCAGAATCTGATCACCAGGGACGTACGCACGACCGTGTCGTGAGAGCTCTTGCGTGCCTGACCCTCGCTGACCGTGAGCTCGAACACGTCGGGCCCGGCGCCGGCGACAGTTTCAAAAAACTCGTCCCCGCTTCCGGGCGTGCCGTCCGGATCGTTGAGCCTCAACAGGGCAATCACGTCGACGTCCTCGAGGGCCGGTTCGCTGTTGTTCAGTAACTGTATGCTGGCCTTGAGAGAGATTCGACCACTCATCGCGACCGAAACGGAAGCGGCTGTGTCGATGGAGTAGTCGCTCCGATCCTCGAAGTTGATGTTGCCGGTAAAGTCGTAGGAGAGCGTCGTCGTGGGTCGGACCAAGTAGTCGAAATCTGCCGTGAGCCGGAATCCAAGGAACTCCTGTTCCTTCTCGGGGTCCGGCTCCTCCTCCTCACGGTCGGTGTAGCTCAGTCCGTAGGAGGTTTCCAGGTTGAGTTTCGGTCCGTCTATCCAGTGATTCCCTATCCCGCCGAAGGCGATGTAGCGGTTCAAGATGCCCGCATCTTCGTTGCGATCCCAGCTTCCACCGGTATTCCACGACCGAGTGCCGCTGAGCATCTTTCTCGTGAACCGCCCTTCGAAGAAGTACTTCTCCGCATCGGGATCTTTCGATGGACTAATCACCTCCGTGGCGACCAGATTGGGCTGCTCCCCAGGAAGAAAGACCTGTCCGGGGTCGATCAGCAAGAAGCGATCGTCGGCGTTGTTTGTACGCATCCCGTCGAACAGCAGTTTGAGCCGCGAATGTTTCCAACTCCTTGTCAGAGAATTCTTGAACGCGAGGCTATCTGTGTTCGAGTTGCCCTCGGTGGTCGCCAGGCTCAGTTCGGTCTCGTTGGCCCAACCGACGGTGTTTTCAGTATCGTTGCCGACCTGAGCCGTCGCGATACTGCCACCCAGCACGGTGGCGATACAACCGAGCAGGATGACTCGTCCCATACCCAACTCTTCGGATTCCATGCTCTTCAGGATACGCGAAAGATGCCGCCGATCTCTAGTCGTTCAGGTCGCTCTTCCAGTACTTCGTTCCCGATACATCGGCGCTGGCCATAAGGCCCTTGTTCGTTCGGACGAACACTGCTATTCCGTCGTGAAAAGTGGTCTTGGCCGCCGCGCCCTTGGTCCCGGCGGCGGCACCGGCTTGGGTGTCCGCTTGCCAGCCTTTCTCGACGAAGGCGCGGAACACCTTCTCGTTCTCGAACAGCATGACGACCTGGTACTTCTTGACTCCGATACCGAAGCCGACACCGGCGGTGCCCATCTTCATGTACGTTCGCGCCCCGCTCGCCTTGTCCACAGCCACCCCGCTGCCCCCACCGCCGCTGACGCCCAGTGCGGCCTTGGTGTTGGCGAAGACGGCGTAGCCGATCGCTTTCTGGAAAAGTTCCTCGGCCCGCGGGCTCTCGGCCACGACCTTCTCCAGGACCTCGTCCGAGCGAGCGTCGATCTTGTCGCGCTTTTTCGCCGCCTTGCCGTCGTCTTCCGCGAGTGCCACCGAGGCGCCGGCCAGCAACACGGCCACACACAGCAGACCCAAAATCGATAGTGTCTTCCTGGTCACGTTCCTCTCCTTTGCATGCACGCGAGGACGTTTGAGGCGGTCCTCGACACGGTGTCCACTTAGCAGTGTGTCCGGCGGCGTCAATCCACACATCCCTCGAAATGGGGGATAAACAGGGCAGGAATAAAGGGAAGCGGTCTTGTCCGCGTCCTCTCTTCCCATCACGATGATCACCATGGATGGTTCACCTGCACATACCAGGCCCAGTCCTCAGGTCCGCGGGCGACGTCCAGCCCGACCCAGATCTTCTGGGTCTCGAAGATCTTGTACCTCGCGCCCGCTCCCGCCGAGTGAATCGAGTCCGAGTCGGTCACGAAATCGAGGTCATCGTCGGTGACTCCCAACCCAGCGAATCCGAAGACGATCCAACGCGGAGCCGCCCTGAATCGAGCCTGCATCTCCAGGGCGCCGGCCGTCTCGCCCTGGAATCGCATGGCTGGTACGCCACGCAATTTGACCCAGGGGAAGCCGAAGAAAGGGGGATCCCCTCCGACCGTGGCGACATCCAGCCGCAGGCCGAGGGTGAAGCGCCGGCCCACGGGGTGGAAGGAGAGGAAGCGCAAGGTAGGCTTCCAGTAGTCGTAGTCGCCTTCCAGCGTCTCTTCGTAACGCCACAGGCCCAGTTCCACGAACTGGCCCCGCGAAGGCATGGTCACATTGTCGCGGCTCTCGTAGGCTGCATTCGCGGCAACGCCGATCTCGCGCAGATCGACCGTGAGGAACTCCGGCGGCACGCTCGGCCCGGACCCGGAGTCGAACCGATTCGTCGCGTCGAAGTAGCTGAGCGAGGTGCCGAACAGGAGCCGGCTGTTCCCCACGCGAAACTTGAGGCTTTGATAGACGAGCGTTCCTTCGAGTTCGAACTCGATGGGAGCGTCTTGAACGAAAAAGTGCGAGGTCACACTCGTGGACGCGGCAAGACCGGCGTAGCGAATCGTGTCGCGGCGAAAGTTGTTCGCGTGCCCGACGCCGAAGGCCCACGTGCCGTCGTTCGTGTAGCCCCCGAATACTGCGCTCACGACGGGAGGGGCCTCGCCCCGTATCGTTTCGTCCTCGATTGACTCCAGGGTCGCGGCCTTCGGGCCTTCTCCTGCGCTTGCTCGCGGCTTTGTATGAAGGACACTCAGTGCCAGGCCAAGACCTTCGCCGATGGCCGGTTCGGTGACAAGGACCGGAATCAGTAGGATGCGGCGACGGTCCTTCTCGCCCTCCTTCCGCTTCCCGTCGTTGTCGTCCGAAGCGGTGTTGCTGGATGCAGTGGCGACGCTTTCGGCGGATTCGGCTGGCGGTGACTCCGAGGCTTCGGTGGAAGCCGCGCCCAAGAAAAGAAGCCCAGCGAACATGACGGCGGCGAGCATGATTGTCGATCCTCGGGTTGCCAGGAGGCCTACATCGCTAGAACGCGAAAGAGAAGTAACCCACGAAGCCGGACTGAGAAAAGTCGATCAGGAACGGATCGTCGCCGGTATTGCGGATATCGATGTCGGACTTGTTGACACCGACGCCGACACCGGCATGGCGAAAGAAATACCATTCGAACAGCAACGTCGTGTCCGTGACCTTGCCCTCGAAGTCGCCGACGTCCAGATCGAGGAATTCCGCCTTCATCCTGAGAACCAGGTTCGGCCGGAAGGCGTGAGTCATGAACATCCCGATCGTCGGCACCGGAGCGAACACGTTCTCTTCGGCGCGAGCCGCCTGACGTATCGTGCCACCCATTCCGTCCGACACCGTCGCGAGACCCTCGATGCTCGCACGGACCTCGTAGTTGCTCAGTCCCGCCGTGAAGCCGGCCTCGCCCGTCTCGGTCCGGAGCAGGCTGTACCTCCAGTCGACGCGAAACCACCTCGTGTTGAACTGCGAGTTCAGATCGACACCGATGTCGAAAATGTTGCCGTCGAACTCGATCTGTTCATTGATTGTGGCTGTGCCGTTCCGGTTGAGCGTCCACAGGCCGAACCCGATCGCGTGACGGTCGCCGAACCTCCTCAGACCGTCCAGCCGGAAAAACGTCTGCCTGGCGTCGACACCGAGTTGATCTTCGAAACGGATCGACGTTCCGAGAACGCGTCCAGAGCCGACACTGGCGTCGGTCTTGAACTCGGCCAGGTAGCCACCAACGCCGATCACCCACTTGTCGTCGACGACGCGGCTCCCGTCACCGGACCCCGAGGCCGCGAAAACCGGCAGACCGGCAGCAAGAAGCAGAAGCCCCGCCACGATAGCTCTTCCGGCTGCGACGGCTACGCCGCGCCTCGCCTGCGGACTTTTTGACTCTGCCATCATATTTCCTCTCGGGAATTACTTCCCCTGGTTCTTCAGAATCTTCTTCCACTTGCCGCCGAGCTTATCGAGGATCTTCTCGATCTGTTTCAGCCGTTTCTCCGGCTTGCTGGCGACGGTCACGGTGCCGGCACCCCTCCATATCATCGTGTTCTCCCCGGCGTCGTACGCGTCGACGATCAGGGTCCCTTCCGTATAGGTCGTTGCGGTGGTCGTTGCGGAAACCGGTCCAGCACCCCACCGCCGCCAGCCGCGTCCGTATCCCCGGGAAGCGTATGCGGTGGTGTCGAGCCGATACGCCTTCTCGACGACAAGTTGGAATGTGACGAAGATATCCGGATTTTCCCCAACTTCGCGAAGTCCGCCGTCTCGCAATCGGGCCTTCAGGGCTTCCGCGATCCGATCCGCCATCATCGGGCTCGCGGTATCGGCGTCTGTCGACTCGATGTACTGAAACGTCTCCAATGTTTCGAAGTTGACCTCCCTCGCGTAGTCGATCGTGACCTTCTGGGCCGCCGCCGGCATGGCGACGAGCAAGACGGCTATTGCGATCAGCGTTTTGGCGACCATCAGAACTTCACCATGTAGTTCTTGGCCTCGAGGCACACGCTGAACGCGTTCTTGAAGTTCGTTAGTTGCTCCGCCGTCGCTGCCTGGGCCTGCTGACCCTGCTGCTCGGCGGACTCCTGGGCCTGCGATCGCGCCGCGCGGCCTCTTCGCCGACCGCGGATCATCCCGGCTGCGGCACCATAGGCCGCTCCCTTACCGGCATCGTCGTCGACGATCTCGCCGATCAGGGCCCCCCTCGCGGCGCCCCTCACGGCGCCCCTCGCGCCGGCACCCTGGCCGACCTGCGCTGCCTGCTGTTTGGCCTGCTCGGTCTGCTGTGCCTCGGCCTGGGCCTGCTTCGACAGATCGAAAGGATCGGTGCCCGTGTTCTGCACGGCCCAGCTGTAGCAGGCCGCTTCGTCCTGCGACTGGACATCGGGAGCCTGGCCCTTCGTAGGAAAGACGTAGACGTTCATCGTGGCAGCCAGAGTCTTCTGTCCGGAGGGTGGGGCCTGGGACAGCGCCGATCCGCACGCCAAAGCGACCGTCAAACAAATCAACCATGTTCTTTTCATCGCGTTCACTCCTTGTTTATCGGGGCGTGCAGGCGCCCAGCACCGTCGTCGTTCCCGCCTGTGTGGCCACCGCTACCGACAGGGAACCGGTCGCCTCGTCGATCACGAAGCTGAAGGCGCGGCCTCCTTCAACTCCTTGCAGGTACAACAGACCTTCCTCGCGCTCGAGGTTCTTGATCGGTGTCGCGCGGTTCTCGCCGCTGGCCACAGTCGTGGCCAGCTGCTGCTTCTTCAGATCCACCTCGATGAACTGGGGAATGTTCCAGTTCCACGGGGCCCCGGTCCGGCATTCTTCCTCCGCCGGGCAGCGCGTTGCCTGAACCGCCGTGCAGAGAATCTTGTCGGCCCCCGCCAAATCGTCCGCCATCAACGTCGTCGATGCCATGAGTAAAGCGACTGCCAGCCACTTGCCCTGCTTGTTCATCCCTGTCTCCCTGTTCATGGACTCGAATGCCCCTTGTTACTTCACTAGCTCGGTCTGAGCGTTGTCCTTTCAGCCGGATGGCGCCGTAGCCTTGTCTCTAGCGCCAGACGAACTTGAGCCCGACTTCGAAATTCCAGGCATACGGCTTGCCCGCGCCGATGCCGATGCCCGGACGCAGGTAACCGCTGGCCCCCGCGCTCGGTGCGATCACGAAGCCCCACTCGGCCTCCACGTTCACCGATTCCGTATCGTTCTCGTGATCCAGGACGGCCTGGGGATCCACGATCAGCCAGTTCTTGCCCTTGGCGAGCAGCCATACGAAATAGAGGTCGATCTGGCTTCGGCTGATGTCGGGGTTGGCATCATCCCCGGCGACGTCGAACACGTACTGGTAGCTCGGCGCGAAGATACTGTTACCTCCCAGGATTCCCGGGAATATGGTGATGACTTGCGGACCGAGCGAGGTTTTACCGGAACCAAGAGCATCGTTTGAGGCGGTGTCGAAGGTTGCCTCGAGTCCAGTGGCGACCATCATCTTCTTGCCGGTGTGTGCCATGTACAGGATGCGAGCATCGAAGTCGCCGATCCCCGACACCTCGGAGGAACCGAAAGGAGCAGAGGTGGGGTCGTCCACGCTCAGATGCTTGTATCGCGCCCGGATGCGCATCGACGCCTTGCTCCCCATGTCGTAGAACAGGCTTCCTTCTTCCTTTCCGCGGAGGTTTGCCACGTTGCGGCCGAGCGGCCACCTGAACTCGAACGTGTTGGTGATAAGCGAACCACCGCCCTCCTCGAACTCGGCCACTTCGGTGATGAAGCGTGCGTCATAAGTGAAGTTCGCCGGGTTGGTGCCGGTATTGTCATCTTGCGCGAGCCCCGGCGTTGAAATGGCGAACAGCGCAACGATGGTGCCGACCAGTAAGCGGATACGTTTCATGTCAATCCTCCTCGGTCATCTCCGTTTTTGTTACAGGGCCAGCCTGATTCGCACGCCGAGTACCGCGATCAGGTCCTCGTTCGGGTCGAGGGCGGGATCGAAGAGAAGCTGAAGATCCGGGCTGATCGTGAGCAGCCGTAGCGGTTGCCATCGGTAAAAGATCTCGACCGTGTACTGATCGTCCAGCCCCGGGCCGAAGGTGTCTTTCGAGGGCCTGCCCCAGTTCACCCCCACGCCCAGCAAGTCGCTCGCTCCGCGGGGAAAGTAGCCGACGCCTCCACTGAGCGAGCGCTCCCACATGGCGCCGCCGTCGTCCGCGTAGCCGGCACGAACGAACGGCACCCACTTCTCGCGCAGCAGCCGGTTCCACGAGAACGCAAGACCCTGTCCGCCCGGCACGTCGGCCTGCTCCAGGTCGTCGGCGTGCCACGCCGTCAGGTGGATGTTGTCGGTGAACCGCCTCTCGTGGGAAGGCACCCAGCCGAGCTCGATATGCGTGAAATGCTCGCCGGTGTCGAAGAACGAGCTCCAACTGTCTCCGAGATCGGTCGGGTCGCCGTTGGAGTCGGCAATGCCGGCGATGACGTAGAGGTGCGGGCCGATCCGTCCTCGCGCCGCCGCCCCGAGCCCCTGGGCGGGAAGCGGAATCGTGGGATTGGTCGCGAACGCCTGGTTGTAGAAGTGGGCCCACGAGTCGTTCAGCGCATAGGGGTCGACGTAGTCGGCCGCGTCGACGATTCCGGCGACGAACGCGACCCGATTCCCGGCGAGATGCTGCTCCCAGAACAGATTGGGCAGCGTCCAGCCGCGATCACCGAAGGGGGCGGTCGTCAGTCCCGCGTAACCGATCTCGGGACCGAGATCCTGCGGGGAGATGTCGGTGCCGAGGCGGTGTCGATACTCGAGCTTGCCGACCAGGGCGCCGTTGTTCTCGGTCCCGCGGTTCACCGCCTCCCAGCGGGCAAATAGCCGAACCACGCCGTCCGCGGCATTGCGCTCTCCCGGGCTGTCGCTCGCACGCTGGTAGATCGGCAGGTAGTCGAGGCCGTACTCAAGCCCCCGGTCTTTCTCGAGCCTCTCCTTGAAATCGAAGTAAGTCTCAACAAGCGGCGTGACCCCCTTGTCCCTTCGGATCGTGCCCGCCACGCTGCTCGGGCCGCCGAACTTGGGACGCCGTTTTCGCTTGGCTGGAGTGGCCGCGGTGCTCTGCTCGTCGGGCTGTGGCTCGCCGGCAGCAGAAGGGTCCGAACGGCCAGATTCACGCTCGTCCGGGACCGGCTGCGCGCCTGCAGCAGCCGCGCCGAGCACCAGCACCGACGCGAGGCAGGCTGCGCAGACGCTGAGGTTCTCCCGGATCACTCGTCTTCGCCGCCCTTCTCTTCACGCTCGGCGATCGCGACGCTGAGTGCTTGCTTTCTGGATTCGAGCTTGGCCAAGGCGGTCTCGATGGCCGCCCGTTCCGAATCTCCCTCCGCCTTCTTGAGTTCTTTCTTCAGAGCGTCGATCTCCTCGTCCATCTCTTTCGCGTTAGTGCGCATCCTCTCGAGGGATTCGGCGGCGTCCGCCTTGTCGAATACCACCTCAGCGGTCTGTGAGTCGCGCGACACCTCACGCCCCGCAGCGGCCTTCGTCTGCGGGATGAACCGGCGATCCTCCGGCAGGGAGCGAGTGTTCATGAAGGTCGGCGACACGATTTCCACGCCGTCGGTGTGCAGTTGATCCATGACCTCGCCGTTGAGAATCGACTTCGCGGCCACCAGCTTCTTGACTTCCTCCAGCAATCCGGCGACGCGGTAGCTGATCGAGGTATCGCCGAGCTCGAGAATCCTGACGAACGGATCCTTCAGTCCGGCGGTTTCGGCGGCCCGTAGGAGCGAGGTCTCGACCCTGTCCCGCGGTACGTCGTAACCCAGAGACACCGCGGACGAGACGATGGTGCCGGAACCCCGGACCGTCTTGACCGGGTGGGAAACGAGATACAGATTCGGCAGGGTGACGAGATCTCGATCTGCCGTCTGGATCTCGGTGTGGAGCAGTCCCCTCTCGGAGACGCGGCCGAAGTGCTCGCTGCAGCGGATGAAATCGCCCATGCGGAAGTTCCGGATCGCTCCCTTGAGCATGATCCCGGCAAGGGCGTTTCCGAGAAGCGTCGTCGAGGCAAGGGCAATTGCGGCGCTCAGCAGGATGCCGAAGAAGGCAAGGAGTTGGCCGCGGAGGTTCTCGCTCACGGGAAGGCTGACCACGATGACGAGGAGCGCGATCAGCGAGAGCGCGAGCATCACGAGTTGATTCCGGAACTGGCGGCCTTCCACTCGTGCACCGCCACGCTCGAGGATTCGGTGGACCACGAAGAGAAAAACAATGGCCGCCGCGGTCGTGCCCACGGACGGAGCGACATTCAGGAACCAATCCATTCGCCTACCTCCACACTTTCGCCTAGCGTCGTCGGCCGATCCATCCCTTGCGCCAGAAGTAGAGCACCATTCCGCCGGTCGTCAGCGCCATCAGGACCAACAGCGCCGGGTAGGCCCACTGCTGTTGAAGCTCGGGCATGTTCTCGAAGTTCATGCCGTAGATCCCGGCCATGAACGTCAGGGGAACGAAGATGCTGGCGACGATGGTCAGCGTCTTCATCACCTCGTTCATCCGGTTGCTGATCACCGACAGGTAGGTGTTGATCAGGCCATTGACCAGCTCGCGAGCGCTTTCGACCGCTTCGGTGGTCTGCACGACGTGATCGTAGGTATCCCGTAAGTAGGGCCGTACCTGCTGGCTCACCAGTTCGCTCTCATCACGAATCAGCTTGTTGACCGCCTCACGTTGTGGCGTGATGCCTCGCCTCAGCGCCAGCAACCGGCCCTTGGTCGAATTCAGCTCCCGCAACGTCTCGGGCGACGCGTCGGCCAGCACGTGCTCCTCCAGCTCCTCGATCCGGGCCCCCATGCTCTCCACCACCGGGTAGTAGGCGTCGACGATCGTGTCGAGAACGGCGTAGCCGAGGTAGTCCGAGGACGATCTTCGTATCAGCGAGTTCTGGACTTCGAGGCGTTTCCGTACGGGCTCGAGCGCATCCTCCCTTCCTTCTTGGAAGGTCAGTAGATAATCTCGGCCGATCACGACACTCACCTGCCGTAGGCTGAGCTCCAGATCGTCGGTCGACCTCGGCATCTGAGCGATGACGAGCAGTTGCCGGTCGTAGGATTCCGTCTTCGGTCGGACGGGCACGTTGACCAGGTCCTCCAACGCCAGCGGATGGATCTTGAAGAGCTCGGCCAGACCGCGCAGCAGCTGTTCATCACCCAGCCCCTGGACGTCGACCCACAGTCTGCGCCCGGTCTCCGTCAACTCCCGGATTTCTGCGAGGTTCGGAGAATCGTATTCCTCGATGGTCTCCGCGTCGTAGCTGAGCACCCGCAACACCGACTTCGTGGCGTCCGAGGGAATCGCCAGGGTCCCGGGACGGGCGCCGACGGGTGGTTTTCGCATCGTGCGCATCGTTCTTCTCCGAGAGCCTCAATCCAACATCAGCATGAGCCGGGCGTTGAACCCCGCGCTGTCGCCCTGGATGCCGGAGCGGTCCAGCGAGATGTCCCGATAGTCCACGCTGAACTGTGCCTTCCGGGTGAGCCACCAGTTGATGCCCAGCGAGAGGACCTCCTGCTCTCCACCGTCCACGGTCCCCTCGGTCAGATCCAGACGCGAGTATCGGAATGCGGCCTCGAGCGACCCCCAGCCGCCCTGGTTGACCGGTCTGCCTACGGGAAGCGCGTTGAACAGGCCACTTCGCTTGCGATAGGTCCGCATCTCACCCGTGACCGCCCAGGAGCCGGTGACGGAATATCCGCTGAAGAAAGGATCCCCCGACGCTACCGAGTCGACGTCGACGCCGAAGTACTCGAGTCCGACCAGATACGGCCCCTTGCGCCAGTAGGCCTCCAGGTTGTAGGTCAACGCGTCGTCCGCCGCAACCTCGCCCGTGTCCGCGAACGTCGGTGCGTTGTTGAACTCCGGTCTGGAGCCGAAGCGAAGCGGCTGCTTGGCGTCCGAATACCGCAGCCCGAGCCCGAGGTGCAGCAGGTTGCTCTCGTCTTGCGACACCGCCGGCACCCAGGTCATGCGGCCCGTGAAGGCGCTCGTGGTGTCACTGAAGGACTCGTCCTCGTCGATCCAGTCGTTGAACGCCCCGGCCGCCCAGGTGAACCACTCCCCGCCGGTACCACTGAGAGCGAGGCCGTGAGTGCGCGCCGGCATAAAGGCGTCGTTGACAGCGGCACGCTCCTGCATGGGCAGGAACATCATGCTCATCAGCCTCTCCATCGAGAGGGTCTCCCTCTGCTTGCCGGCACTGAGCGTCAGGTCGGCAGGCAGAGGAATGTCGAGCCGGTAGTCGAACACCTGGAATTCGTCCGTCGTCCTGACATCGAATCCCTTGTCGAACGTGTTGGTGGCGAAGAACACCGTGTATTGCCACGGTCGCCTGAAGTTGAGGGTGCCTACCACACCGCCTCGAAAGCCCCGGATCTTGCCCCCTTCGAAGTCCTCGAGCTCGCCGACCTGCCCCTCGCTCGCAGCGTCCTGGCTCGTCCAGTACTGGCGATCCAGCACGAGCGCTCCGGTGAACAGACCCGAGATCGGCTTGGTGCTGAACGTGTTCCACTTCCTGCTGTCGTAGTACTTGATCGGGACGGCCATCGGTGGCGGTGCGTAGGCCTGCCAGGCACGGACCTTGGGGGCGGTTTCGGGAGGAGCGGGAGGTACCTCCGGAAGCTCGTTCATGACGACCGCCCCGGACCGCATCGCGAAGCGAACGTGCGACCCGGTGTCCAGCAGCACATTGAACTCTTCCCTTGGATCTCGATCGAGAATCACGAAGCTGGGACTCTTGCCCAGCACCAGTTCCCCGAACAGAAAACCTCCGCTCGCGTCCACGGCGACGTCGTTGGGCTGGACGACGAGCTCGTCCTTCGTCACCACGACCAACCTGCCGCCGACGACGAGGAGGTTGACACGAACGTCTTCCGAGGGCGCGTCGCGACCGATCAGGTGGGCGTTCGCGACCACGATCCTCTCGGCACCGGCGGCGTCGGCCGCATCGGCAGCCGGAGCGCTGGCCGACATCACCACAAAAAGACCGGCGAGCATCGCGTGTCTCATAGAACCTCCTCCCATACCTATCCGCGTCGAAACACTCACGGCGACCCTCGCACAATGCGAACGGCGAGCCGGGCGTGGACGAGTCTCGCGATGACGTACAAGGTCAGCGCGATCACGATCAGCAATAACGACCGCAGGAACAGATGGTCGGCGACCGCGCGGCTCTCGTCGCCCGCCTTGTCGATTGCCGTGGCCAGCTGTGGCAGGAGCTCCGACGCTCCGTGCGAGTCCAGAAGCTGCTGGGTAGAGTCCAGCAGACCATTCAGATCGCGAATCGTGGCCCCGGCCTCGATCAGCGTGCTGCGATAGACGTCGATATCGAACGGTTCTGAAGGCTCCCGCTGAGCCGCAGTCGTTTCGTTGCCGGGAGGCCGGGGTCCGAGCCTCTCCACCAAAACGCCGACCGAGAGGGCCAGCTCGTTCCCCTCCGCGAGGGTCTGGCGTAACTCGGTGAGCACTCCTCTCAGCCGCTGCTCCTCTGCCAGGAACTGATCTATCGCCCTCTCGCGCTCAAGCGCGATGCCGTCCAACAGTTGAGTCAATGTGCCATTCCGTAGCGTGGCCGCTTCGCGGGCCAGCTGCCGAATTGTCTCGTTGCGCTCTTCAGCGAGCTGCACCGGAAGTTGTTCGGCGGCCAACGCCAGCCGCTCGGATGCATCGGCGAAGTTGTGAGCGTCGTTCAGTAGTACCCGGACGTCGGGATTCGCGGCGATCTGTGACAACCAGACATCGGCGAGGAAGCCGCTCATGACCGGAAGTCGAGTCGATAGGTACATCCCACGCTCCGCCAGCATCCGGGTCTGTTCGACTTGCTCGGTCATCCGACGGACGGACTTGAACATCCCGCCACCGTTTCTCCTTCTCAGCGTTGACGACTTACCCGTCGACGGCAAATCGTTGAAGGCAGTCTGGCTGAAATTGGTCAGCTCGGGGTGTTCCTCGCGGAACTTCACGATGCTTTCGCGAAGCTCCGTTTGCTGCTCCGCAGTCAGGATCCCGCCGGCCATGTTCCAGATGTCGCGTTCCAGTTTGCGCAGCGCCATGACTACCGGGTCCGCGGAAGCTCCGAATTTGGGTCGCCAGTGCTCCTCGAACACCATACGACCGAGCGTTGTCATCACGACCATGTCCAGCAGCCCGACCTGCGGACGCGCGTCGGCGGCAATCGTGTAGGCCGAGGCGGTGGAGTAGACGAGGGGGGCATTGAATTCTCGTCGAGCTTCGCGTGTCGATTGGAGCCGTTCGACGTCATCGATGGCCTGAGCCACGAAGCCCGCATACCGATCCGCGAACCGCATCAGTCGCACCTGCAGCTCGGCCTCCGTAACCACATGCTCGACCGTGGCCGCCTGCTTGTTCTTGACTTCGTCCGCCCTGGAAACGGAGACGGTCAACAGTGCAACCGCGATCGTGAACGGAACGACCCGATGGAATTTCGTCTGTGAGATGACCGTCTCCATCCGTTCTCGTCGCATGCCGGCTAGAATCCGTACCCGATTGCAACACCGGCTATCCAGGTATCGCCGCCGCCCTCGAGGAAGTCATTGAAGACTTCCGGTGCGATCGTCCAGCGCTCACTGATGTGAATCTCATAGCTGATCCCTGCGCGAAACAGCCACTTGTCCTTGGCTGAACCACTCGCGAGCAGGTAGCCGGGAGCCGCAAACAGGCGCAGGCCATTCGAAAAGTGGTACCCGGCAGGGATCAAGGCGATGGTGTTCCCATGCCCGTCGACCTCGAGGCGCTCCAGGGCTGCGCCAACGTCCCATCCACTGCGAAAGCGGTATTCGTAGACGATGCCAATGGCCTCGGCGCTCTCCCGATGGCCCTCGATCTCTTCTTTACCGGCACCGAGAAACAGCGCGAGGTGGCTGTGGCCCGACTCATTGTGGCCCGACTCATTGTGGCCCGACCCTGCAGGTTGTTCGGCTCCGTACGCCGCGGGGACGGCGGCAAGGCCGAGCGACAGCAAAACCACCACCGGCGGCAGGACATTCGATATGTATCGTTTCATCTCGTTCATCCAGTTCAAGTTCGTTCAGGGCTACTGCCCCAGCACCTCCAGCAATACTTCGCCGGCAGCACCAGAGGGCGGTCGCGTTCCGATAACCGTTGCCAGTGTCAGTGCCACATCTACCGTGTGAACCCGGCGCGAGACCTTCTGCGGCTCGATCCCGCTCCCAGCGAAGAGAATCGGCACATACGTGTCATACCGCCAGGGTGAACCGTGGACGACCGCCACAGACAGCCCGTCCAGATCGTTGATGAACCAGCCGGGATTGAACACCACATAGATGTTCCCCGAACGTGCGGCGTTGTAGTTGTTAAGGACCGCTTGCGTCAGCTTGTTGTCGGGAACCGTGCCACGTTCCAACGAAGTGCTCGGGATCGCATAAGACACTCCGCGGAAGGCGACGAGTTCATTTGCAATCGAGGTTTCCAGCGCCGCGAGGTCGATGTCGGGGTCGTTGATGATGTCGTTGCTCAGGTAGAGATAGGGGTGGTCGTAGCCCTCGATCATCTGGCCCCGGATGCCGAACTTGCTCTTGAGCCGCGCGATGACCGGACCCTTGTCCCATTCATCGGGCGAGACGTAGCCGGCCGGGATGCCGATGCTCTCCAGATATCCCGGAGCCTCGGGTCCGCCATGGTCGGCGGAGAGTACGATCAGGGTGTTCTCGAGCCCGATCTCCCGATCCACATAGGCGAAAAGATCCGCGAGCGTCCGGTCGAGTCGCAGGATGTTGTCCTCGGCCTCGAGGCTCGAAGGCCCGAAGAAATGACCGATGTAGTCGGTGGCGGAATAGCTCACACCGAGGTAGTCGGTGATGTCGTCATCCCCCAGCCCTTCCTCGGCGATGACCGTCTTCGCGAAGTCCGTGGTCATCTCGTCGCCCGCCGGGCTGATCGTGAGGAAGGTCGAGAAATAGGGGTTCTCGGGTGTCGTGAACTCGTGGGGGAAGGTGCGGCCGTAACTGCCGAGCACGAATTCCCACTCCTGATCGTCTTGGTCGCCGAAGAGATAGGTGTCGATCGGATGCAACAACTCCCAGGCGGTCTTTGCGTAACTTTCGGGGATTTTCCTGGCATTCCAGTCGACAACCCACTGGGGGTATTCGTCGTAGTAGTAGCTGCTGGTCACGAACTGGTTGGTGGCCTTGGAGAACCAGAAGGCTTTGCCGGTATGGCCCGCCATCGACACCGCTCCCCGATCCTTGACCGAAACGCCGAAGATCTTGGCTCTTCCGGCAGTGAGCGAGGCCAACTCGTCGGAGAAAGTGGTCGTCAGGATAGCCCGCGGCGAGCGGCCGTCGCTGGTGGCCGCTTTCTGCGTGGGGTCGATCTCGGTATCGGCATCCACGTCCGCACCCTCGGTCAGAAGATGCTCGTCGCGATCCTCGATGTTGTAGGTCGTGACCCCGGTCTTGCGGTCGAACCAGATGTTGCCGATCATCCCGTGGGCCGCGGGGTGCGCGCCGGTCGCCAGGGTCACATGGCCCACGATGGTCTCGGTGTTCGCATGGCCATGGTGGGCGTTGTTGTAGTGAATGCCCTCCTCGAGCAGGTAGCGCAACCCACCCTCGCCGAGCCGGTCAGCGTAGCGCGTCGGCAGGTCGCCCCGGAACTGGTCGACGGTGATCTGGAGAACGAGCCTGGGCCTCTCGTGCGTGCGTGCACGAAGTGACTCCAGAAAGGTCACGATCTCTCTGGCCGTCTCCTGGGGTCGAGTGACCAGCATCAGGTGTCCTGCTCCCTTCAATGACACCAAGGTAACCCTGTCTCCGAGCTCCTTTCGGAGCAAGACCCCGTTCTCTGGCGGGGCTGCCTGATCGTGGGATCCCTGCAAAGCGAGATAACGAATCTCTCCGGCAGGTGCCCACCATTCATCCAAGTCGGCGGTGGCCGCAGCCCTGAACTGAATGGCAGCGGCTTCAGGAGCGCGACTCCGCCTGAGGGCTTCTCCGGCAATCTCCGTATCCTCCGGATCTCCCACCATGTATTTCATCGACGCCAGGTACTCCTCGTCTGTGGCCGTGGGGCTGAAGACCACCTCGAGTGCGGCATCAGCTTCCGGAGTGGCCGCCACTTTCCCTCCCGCTGCCAGGAGAATCACGCTTCGGACCAATTCGGGATGATCGGCGGCAAGCATTCGAGCGACTCGATTACCGAAAGCATGCCCGGCAACATGGACCGGCCCTACATCCAAGGCTTCAATGACCCCTGCAACATCGCCTGCCAGGTCATGAAGGGTCACAGCATCTGCAGCACCCTTGCTCGCGCCGGCTCCCTGTGGATTGATGCGAACAGCTCGATAACCTGCCTTGGACAACGACTGGGCCACGCCTTCCATATAGCTGACATTGAGCCCTCCGCCGGGCAGCAGCACCACGACGTCGCCTTGGCCCTCGCTGAAATACTCGATCTTTGCGTCGGCAAGCTTCACCACATGAGATTCGTTACCAACCTTTGGGTTGTCTGCCGCAAGGGACACCACCGGCATAGACAACAGGAAGATTGCACCAAACAGCATGAGGGCTTTAGTGATTGTCTGTTCTGTTTTCATGCTCCGAAGTCCCTCTTCTCACGTTTGGTTGCAGACGATCGACCAAGACTTGTCGACAACCCACTGGGGGTATTCGTCGTAGTAGTAGCTGCTGGTCACGAACTGGTTGGTGGCCTTGGAGAACCAGAAGGCTTTGCCGGTATGGCCCGCCATCGACACCGCTCCCCGAT
>JAOTYK010000049.1 GCA_029861955.1 Acidobacteriota bacterium | reverse complement strand
ACCGGCCAGGTCCGGTTTCAGCTCCAACACCTGCTCGAGGAGCGCCTCGATCATGGGCGTGTCCTCCGCCGGCTCGCGGTCGATGTTGTAGAGCTGCCAGGGCGTGCGAACCATGAGGGCCTCGGCATAGAACATGCCGACGTCCGCGTCCTCGGGAAACCGCTCCCAGATCTTGCCCATCGCGTCGGCATAGGCTTGATCGAGGTGCGAGTCGTCGTCAAACGGATAGGGCATCTCGAAACGCGTGCCCAGCGCCTCGATGAGGGCGCGCTCGACCGGCGACGTGTTGTCGATGCGAGCCTCGGCGTTTTGTAGCGCATCCCAGCAGATCTCTGCACGCTGCTCGTCCATCTGTGGATGGTTGTAACTGGGACCGGCGGCCAACGCGACGCCCCACCACGCCATAGCGCATTCGGGATCCAGTCGCGCCGCCTCACGAAACGAACGCTCGGCCTCGTCGTAGTTGAAAGCCTGAAGCCAGATCATGCCCTGGTCCAGGTATTGTCGAGCCTCGTCGGAGGACGCGGTGAAGTCTCGGTGATAGCTGCCCAACCCGTCGAAGAGTTGAGCTCCGGTTTCCAGGTCCGACGCGAGCGACGGCACGCTAACAATAAGGCAGCAAGCGACCAGGATGATTCGACTTTTCATAAGGATGCCCCCAAGTTGGAGTCCGCTGATTCCACCGGACTTCACGATTGTACGCCGGATCGCGTATTCCCCCGGGGAGATTCACTTCGGGTCGCGCCCCTTCGACGTAGAATGAGCGTCATGAGCAATACAACCCGTACGCTGACACTGTTACTTCTCGGTTTTCTCGCCCTGTCGACCTACGTGGCCTGCGACGAGGCCTCGCGTTTCGACGGCCGCTGGCGGGCCGAGTACACAACCTCCCCGTCCTCGGTCTACGAGATGGAGTTCTCGGGAGGTCGGTTCCACGCGGTCCAGGGTGAGCAGTGGTACAAGGGAGAGATCGTCATCGACACCGAGGCCGACCCGGCCCGATTCGACTTCATCATCCGGGAATGCGACTGCAACCACGTGGACAAGACGAGCACAGGCATCTTCCGCTGGGTCGGCGATGTTATCGAGATCCGCGCACCGGAGCCCGGCGACCCGCGCCCGACGGAGTTCGACGAGGAGTCCGGCGAGACGATGCGCCTGGTTCGTGAGAGCGACTAGCCCGTTTCGCCCACGAACCCACAGGCCACGGCTCGGTTTCGACCGGCCTCTTTCGCCCGATAGAGTCGCTGGTCGGCCGTCGAGACCAACTCGTCCAGGGCGTCGGCGTCCTCGGGAAAGCTGGCCACGCCGATGCTGATGGTGATCCGACCGGGACCGAGGCCATCGCCCGCGCCGAAGACATGCTCGCCGACGAGGCGGCACAGTTGATCGGCCAGCTTCAGTCCTCCCGACAGGGTCGTCTCCGCGAGAACAATGGCGAACTCTTCACCGCCGTGCCGTGCGGCCAGATCGGTGCTTCTGACGTTCTCTTCCAGCAGGGCCGCCAACTGCTGTAGGACAAGATCTCCCATCGGGTGACCGAAATTATCGTTGACCTTCTTGAAGTGGTCGATGTCGATGAGCAAGAGCGAGTACGGGTGATCGAACCTCTTCGACCGACTGTGCTCGCGGGCGAGGTAGTGCTGGAACCGGCGGCGGTTGGCGAGCAACGTCAGCTCATCCGTGTGGGCCAGTTCCCGCAGGTGGTTTCTGGCCCTTTCGAGTTCGTCCACCTTGGCGGCCAGTTGCGCCGTTCGAGCACGAACTTCCTCTTCGAGCCGCTGATTGCTTTCGAGGATCTGGTCCATCCTGTTTTGCTGTTCACGCAAGTGGTCGCGACGGCTCCGATAGTAGGCGATGAACAACCACAGCGGTGGCACGCCCAGGACCAGTGCCGCGGGTCCCGCAACCTCCATGACGAACAGTAGAGCCACGGCAAGGGTCATCGCGCAGTAGATCGTTGCCGCTGTCCACAGGCTCGTGCGCGCCCAGGTCGAGACGAACGAAGACTTCCTTTCGATCGAGATGGCGATGGAGACCAGAATCGAGTTGATCAGGAAATAGACCGTCGTCGCCGCGGCCAGCGGAAGCACTTGCGAAAGAACGCTGGTCCCGGAAACGAGAGACTCGAAGATCCACGAAGCCGCGGTGATCGAGACCGCCGCTGCTGCGAAGTTGAACGGCGTCCTCGTAGCGTCAAAACGCATCTTCGCGCCGATCATGGAACTGAGGATGCTGATCAGCCCGACGAGCAACGCGGGAATACCGCCGAGAGCGGCGATGCTGGCGAGGAGAAAGGGGTCCGAGGCCGACACGGTCGTCCGGAGAGGATGGATGTGGATCGGCCGAAAACCGGTCAGGGCGGAGATGGCGAGCATCAAGAACAGCGTCAGCGGCGCGCGCTGGAGATCCACAAGCGGAAGTTGGAGAACCGCCCCGATCGCCAGGATGTCCACCCCGATGACAAAGGCGAGCAGGAACCTCCCGCTCGACCGAGTGTCGGGCTTTGCAACGTCGTTCATCGACCTACCATCGAAGGGCCGTCCCCCGAGTCCCCGGGAGTACCCCTCATATCGAATTTGGTGTCCAGACGGGCCAGGTCAAGCGGTCCGTCGGAAAATCGCGCCAAATCCACCAAAACACGAAAAAACGCCCGAAACGCTGGAGCGCTCCGGGCGTTGGATGGACGGTTAGGTTAAGGGATCAGTCGCCCCACAGGGCCGAGTTGGATTCGAGGGTCGTGTCGGACCACAGCATCGCGTCGCTCCAGAGAATCGCGTCGGACCACAGCATCGCGTCGGACCAGAGGACCGAATCGCTCCACAGCATCGCGTCGCTCCACAGCACCGCGTCGCTCCACAGCATCGCGTCGGCGTCGAGAAAGCCGTCGGACCACAAGATCGCATCACTCCACAGCATCGCGTCGCTCCACAGCATCGCATCGCCCCAGAGGATCGCATCGGACCACAACACGGCCAGACCGAACGTGCTGTCGCCCCACAGGACCGCGGTGTCCTCGACACCGATGGCAGAGGGATCCTCGTGTCGGAAGGCCCGCGGGGAGGGAGCGTCCAAGACGAAACCGGTCTCGGCCAGGGCACCTTCGATGTCGAGCACGCCGGCACCGGCGTCGAACGGGTTGCCCGAGACCTTCTTCGCGGAACGCATCAGCCGGGCCTTGACGGTCGCCGGGTTCAGCCCGGGCTCTTCCTCGAGCATCAGCGCGACGGCGCCGGTGACCACGGCCGAGGCCATGCTGGTGCCGGACAACTCGAAGTAGTGCCCCTGACCTTTCGCTCCGGGGGCCTTGACGCGAAGTTCCCTATTGTTCATGTCCAACTCGGACTGCGTCGCCCTGAGCGAGACGATGCGGTTACCCGGGGCGATCAGGTCGGGTTTCACCACGTGATCGCCGAGACTGGGCCCGCGGGAGGAGAACGTCGAGACGAAGTCATCGGAAGTGTCCAGGGTGTTCTTGTCCGTGAGTGAGCCCACGGTGATTACCTTGGGCGAGTTGCCGGGGCTCGTGATGGTGAAGTAGCCGTCACGGCCGTTGTTGCCGGCCGAGCAGACCACGACCACTCCGGCGTCCCAGAGCTGTTCCACGGCGGCGACCAGAGGATCGGTGTCGATCGATTCCCGCACGGAGTGGCCCAGAGAAAAGTTGGCCACGCGGATGTTGTACGTGTCCTTGTGTTCCAGGACCCAATCGATGCCCGCGATGACGTCCGAGGCGTAGCCCGCTCCCGACCTGTCCAGAACCCGCACGGAGAGGATCGAAGCACTAGGTGCTACGCCGGTGTAGAAACCGTCCGAATCATAGCCATTACCGGCGATGATACCCGCGATGTGAGTGCCGTGGCCGGACTGGTCGAAGGTGCCACCAATGTGGAAGTTCTGAAGAGCATCGACCATGAACACTTTCTGGTCCTGGATGTCGAGGTGCATATCCAGGCCGGTGTCCAATACGGCGACGGTCACGCCGGCTCCGTCGTAACCGCTCGGCGCCTTGATCGCCTCGGTCACGCCGGCAAGATCCTTGGCCACGTCCATGTTGGCCTGGACCTTGTGGTCGAGGGTCACCCAGGCCACGCCGGGCTGCTCGGCGAGTACCGCCGCGGCGTCCGCGGTCAGCTCGACGGCCATCCGGTTCATCTTCTTGTACTGTCGCAGCACCTTGCCGCCGAGGGCTTTGATCTGTTTGCGCTCGAGATTGCCCGGACGGTCGTCGTAGGCCACCATCAGCCGCAGCAGCTCGCCGGACTGCGCCTGTGCGCTCACGGCGTCGCTGATGTGCTTGTCCGACTTGGCCATCACCGGCGAGAACGCGCCGGCAACCAAGATCAGCGTTAGGACGAGTGTCCAGGAGAGAATCGAAGACGCGAGGCGCTTCGATGGGCCTTCGGTGATCGCGCTCTTGTGACTCATGGCGTGTCTCCCGTTCGGGTCGCTTTGTGGGCTCTGTGTTTAGGCCGTTGTGTCGCATGACGCGTGCCATACGAAGCGCTGCCAACGGTTTCGTCATCGTCGAGAAAAACGTGGGAGCCGTGGGCGAATTGCTGAGCGAAACGTGGCATGGATTGTGGAGAACGTGAAGCCGCGGTGGGTGCCGCGTCCGGTTCTCGGTCAGCCTGACCTGTTTTGTCGAGAAATGACGCTACTGCTGCTCGACCCACACGTTGATCGCAACGCCATCATCGCCCGAGCTTCTGGAGCGCGCGCCCCGTTCACGGCGCACACGCGTCCGCTCAACCAAGCCGTCGATCGCAATGCGATCTTTGATCTCGACGGTGGCATCGCCCGAGCCTTCGGAGCCCACGTCCTGTCGGTCGGGCGCGGCCGTCGGTTCGACCGTATCGCCATCGATCAGGTCGCCGGTCGACGTGACGGAGTCGCCCCACAGCGCAGAGTCGCCCCACAGCGCGGAGTCGCCCCACAGCGCAGAGTCGCCCCACAGGGCGGAGGCGCCCCACAGCGCGGAGTCGCCCCAGATCGCGGCGTCGCCCCAGATCGCAGAGTCGCCCCAGATGGCGCCGTCGCCCAGCAACCCGCTGCCGTCCCATGCGTGATCATCGAGACCTTCGATGTAGAGGTTGCCTTCTTCGTCGCGCCGGGCCTGGCCGCTGTAGTGAACTTCATCAGACAGGTCGAGTGCGATGTCGAGTCCGCGGTTGGCGCAACCGGTTGCATCGCTATACACGGCCTCGTAGGCGTCGATCAGGCCCATGCCTTGCCGGAAGATGCTGTAGAACAACGCGCCCTCGGGGTCGCGTGCGGGCCGGGAGGCCGCCATCAACCTGCACTTCACGTCGTCGGGCGTCAGCAAGGGGTCGAACTCGAGCATCAGAGCGACGATCCCGCTGACCACCCCTGCCGCCTGAGACGTCCCGGACATGGTGAAGTAGTCGAAACTATCGTGGAACTCGGGGTGCTCGCTGACGATCGTGTCCTGAAGCTCCATCGGCGCCTTGAGGTGCCCGCCGGGGGCCACCAGGTCAGGCTTGACGAAGCGCTCGGTCGTCGGTCCGGCTGCGGAGAAGCTCGCCAGATAATCGTCGTTCGCGATTTCGGGCGTGTAGTTGTCGGTCATGGCTCCGACGGTGATCACGTAGGGATTGTTGCCCGGAACGCCGACGGTCATCGGGTCGGGACCGCCATTTCCCGCCGAGGCGACGACGACGATGCCCGCCTGCCAGGCGCGCATCACGGCGAGGTTCAACGGATCTTCCCAGTAGCGCGAGCACGCCGGGGCGCTGAACGACAGATTGAGCACGCGGATGCCGAAGACGTCTTTGTTGGCCACGATCCAGTCGAGGCCTCGAATCACGTCGGCATACGTGCCCTGTCCGTTCTCGTCGAAGGCGCGGACGGCGACCAGCGACGCGTCGGGGGCGACGCCGGTGTACTTGTTCAGCGTCGAGTCGATGTCCGCGCTCAGCGCCAACGCCGTCACGTGGCTCCCGTGGCCACTGAGGTCGCTACCCTGGAAGCTGATCATATTGTTGGGTTCTTCGTCGAGGATCGCGTCGTAGTGTCCGAGGAGTTTCCAGTGGTCGTTCGTATCGTTGAGCACGGCCATCCGCACGTTGATCCCGGTGTCGAGGACCGCGATCGTGCTTCCCGCGCCGCGTATCCCTTGATCGTGGAGCAGATCCGCGGAGACCAGCACCGGCGCCGCGGCGTAGGGGATGAGGTTGTTCGCGGGACTGTCCGTCATGGCCTGGCGGCCCGAGCGGTTGTCGCTGCCGCGCGCAGCAGCCGTCGCCGCCCGATTGTCATGGATTCGCAGCCCCGACACGTGCGCCGCGATCGCGGCACGTTGGGCCTCGGTCAGGCGCGCGGCGACGGCGTCGATGATTCCCAGCTCGTGCGTCACGGTGCCGCCCTGGGCGCGAACCACCGCCGCCACGGTCGCGGCATCGGAGCCCTGTACGATGTAGCTGTCGGCCTCACGGTCCTGCCCGCCCGTCGCGATGACGACGAGGGCGCCCAGCGCCATCGCCAGGAAGATCGCGTTGCTTGCGGTGATCTTTATGCGTCTCACGGCGGCTGCCCTCTCGTAGGAGTCCTGTTTCAGCCTTGCCGGTTGCATCCTGCGTGCCAACCCGCCAGGTAGCGGAATCCGGGGGAGTCTGAAGACTGGCCGGGATGCTCGGCGGTCGAGAGGGGCAGAGGGATCAGGATTCGGTCAGATCGACCGGTTGTTGGACCGCGACCTCCGCCTCGTCCGGCATGACCAGCCCGCGGTCGAGCAACTCGGAAGCCTGGTCAGCCTCGACCGGCTTCGAGTAGAGGAAGCCCTGGCAGTACTTGCAGCCCATCAGGTCAAGCAGTCTGGCCTGCTCGTGGGTTTCGACGCCTTCCGCAATGACCCCCATCCCCAGTTGACCGGCCAGTTCCACGATGGCGCGCACGATCTGGGGGGTCTCCAGGTCGCTGTCGACACGCGAGACGAAGGAACGGTCGATCTTGATCCAGTCCGCCGGCAGCTCCTGCAGGTAGGCGAACGACGAGTATCCCGTGCCGAAGTCGTCGATCGAGACTTCGATGCCCAGTTCGTGCAAGTTGTTCAGCGTTTCGACCACGCGCTCCACGTTGTCGACCACCACGCTTTCCGTGATTTCCAGCTTCAAGCCCCGCGGATCGAGACCGGTGTCGTCGAGCGCACGCTTGACGTGTTCGATGAAGTCCGGCTCCGCAATCTGTTTCATCGACAGGTTGACGCTCATCAGCAGTATCGGATCGGTGGGATGCGCCCGTTGCCACTCCCGCGCCTGCCGGCACGCTTCGTTCAGCACCCACGTGCCGATCGGCACGATCAAACCGGTTTCTTCGGCGACCGGGATGAACTCGACCGGGCTGATCAGGCCGCGAGTCGCGTGCTTCCAGCGCAAGAGGGCCTCGAAGCCGCGGATTGCGCCGTCCGCGAGATTAACGATCGGCTGATAGTGCAGCCGCAGTTCATCCCGCTCGATCGCTCGGCGCAGGCCGCTCTCGACGTCGTGACGACGCATCACGTGCTCGCGCATGGAGTCGTCAAACACCGCGTAGCGACCGCCGCCGAGCGCCTTGGCCCGGTGTAGGACGATATCCACGTCGCGCAGGACGTCGACGACGCTCCCGCTGTTCCCGAGATCCTCCAGCACGCCGGCGCTGACGCTGGCGAAGATCTCCCTACCCTCGATCCGGTACGGTCCGTCCAGCGCGGAGAGGACGCGCTCCACGACGATCCGAGAATCTCCGGCGTGCTTGATGTCTTCGAGCAGCACGATGAATTCGTCGCCTCTCAGCCTCGCGACCGTCGGCACGCGGCCCTTCGCGGCCACGGTGTCGGCCTCGCGGACGTTCTCTTCCAGTCGCCGGGCGATCGTAAGCAGCAACTGATCCCCCACACCGGGACCGGCGCTTTCGTTGATGTCCTTGAACCGGTCGATGTCGATCAGGATGACCGCGGAAAGGGACTCGGGGGCGCGCCGGGATCGTTCGATGCTGCGCTCGAGCCGGTCGTTGAGCAGCAGCCGGTTGGGGAGCGAGGTCAGCGGATCGACGAACTTGTTTTCGGTGATGTCGGTCAGCGAACCGGCCATTCGCGTCACGCGACCGGACGCGTCGCGAATCCCGACGCCGCGGGTGAGCACCCAGCGATAGTCCTCGTCCCGGTGTCGGAGACGGTGTTCGTTCTCGAAGTGGACAGTGCGTCCCTCGCGATGATCGTCGATGGCCTGCTTCAGCCGCTCCAGATCCGCCGGATGGACGCGATCGAGCCACAACGCCAGTTGATTGCTGGCGGATTGGCCGTAGAGTCCCAGGATCGAGAACCAGCGGGGCGAGAAGTAGACCTCGTTCCGAAGCAGATCCCAGTCCCAGAGACCGTCGTTGGCCCCGCGGGCGGCCAACGCGTAGCGCTCCTCGCTGATATGAACCGCCGCTTCGGCCCGCTTCAGAGCCACCTGTGTGCGCACGCGCGCACGCGCCACCGCCATGTCCACGGGTTTGGTCACGTAGTCGTTCGCGCCGAGGTCCAGAGCTTCGACCACATCCTTGCTGTCGGTGCGCGCCGTGACCATGATCACCGGAAGGTCGGTTCGGCTGTGGCCGCTACGCAAGCACTTGAGCACCTCGAGGCCGCTCATTTCCGGCATCTCGATATCGAGCAGCACCAGGTCGATCTCACCGCCTTCGACGGCCTGCAACGCTTCGCGGCCGCTATCGACCGACACCGTGTCATAGCCCGCCCGTCGCATGCGCCGAGACAGCATGTCGAGGTTCATCTCGTTGTCGTCGACGATGAGAATCGTACCGTTTTCGTCCGGGCGGTGACCGTCCTGCGTCATCTGATTGCTCCTTGAGGGGTCTGGACAACTCGCTGGGGTAGGAAGATCGTGAACGTCGACCCACGACCCGGTTCGCTGCTCACGAGGATATCGCCGCCCATCATGCGGCAGTAACGACGGCTGATTGCAAGGCCGAGCCCCGTTCCGCCCTTGGAGCGGGTCTTTGAGGAATCGACTTGTGAAAACGCGCTGAACAACTGCGGGAGTTGCTCTTGGCTGACGCCGATGCCCGTGTCGCTGACGCGGAAACAGATCCGGCCGTCGTCGTCGTCAGGCTGCGTGAACACGTCCAGGACGATCGAGCCGCCTTCCGTGAATTTCGTGGCGTTGCTCAACAGGTTGAGCAGAATCTGTCTCAACTTCGTACGATCCGCTGTAATCTCCGGCTGCGGGTCGCAGTGCACTTCCAGGCTGTTGCCGTTCTGGGCCGATAGCGGGCGGATCGTATCGGTGACTTCCTGGACGATCTCCATGACATCGAAGACCTCGGGGTACACTTCCATCTTGCCGGCCTCGATCTTGGACAGGTCAAGGACGTCATTGATCAGCGTCAGGAGGTGCTTTCCGGAGGAGTGGATCCGCTCGAGATCCGCCGTCAACTGCGGCTGCCCCAGTTGATCGGTGTCCTCCTGGAGCATCTCGCTGTAACCGATGATCGCGTTGAGCGGTGTTCGCAGCTCGTGGCTCATGTTGGCGAGAAAAACGCTCTTCGCCACGTTGGCCTGCTCGGCGGCTTCCTTGGCCATGAATAACTCTTCCTGCGCCTTTTCACGGTCCTGCATTTCGGTTTTCAACGCGCGAGTGCGTGCGTCGACGCGTTGTTCCAGGTCGTCGTGCACGCGTTTCAGCGAGGTATCTTGCTGACCAATCTGCTCCATCATCTCGTTAAAGCGCTCGATCAACGTTCCCATCTCGTCGCCGCTCGTGCGTTCGGCTCGGATCGAATAGTCCTTGTGGTCCGTAACCAGCGTGGCTTTCTCGGCCAACGCCAGGATCGGAGCCGAGACGATGCGGTGCAGCCATCGGGACAGAGCGTAGGCGACCAGGCTGACCAGGAACAAGACCGCGGTCATCAACGCAAAGTAGCTTTTTGCGCGGGCCCCGAGGGTCTGATGGTCAGCTTCAAGATAAACCGAGCCGACCATCCGACTGTCCGAGATGATCGGCAAGAACATCTTGACGCGACCGCCCTCGTGGTGCCGGGTCGGGTCCAGCGCGATGGGGGGAATCTCGATAGGGCCGGCGTCGTCTCGCGCATACTGCGCAAACAGACGATCGTCGCGATCATAGATCGCGGCTGCGATGATCGTTCGATTGGCTCGCAGCCCGGCCAGTGTCTCCTCGCCGGCCGCCGGATCCGAGAACTCCAGAGGTGCTGTACTGTTCGCGGCCAGGATCTCGCCGAGGCTATCCAACTGATCGTTCAGTGATTGCCGGAACTGTCTGACCTCGTAGAACCCCAGCGCTCCACCGGCGAGCATCAACGCCACCACGCAGATGGACATCGAAATCCACGTGAACTTACTCTGAATCGGAAGATCGCGGAGGAGTCGCATGCTAGTTCACCGCCGCGGCGTCAGCATTGTCGACATGCAGCGCGAGTCGCAAGAGCTTGGAACTGATGTTCAGCCCCGCATCCCTCGAAGGCGATAGGTTGACTTCGAACCGGACACTGTTGTCAACGATACGCAACTCGATCATGCCGCCGGAGTCGAGAAAGCCTCTCGTGTCGCCGACCGTGAGCGTGCCTGCCCCTTCGACGGAAAGCAGGGCTCTTTGTGCCACGTTACGTTTCGAGGTATTCACAAACAGAAGATGGCAGCGTTCCGCGTCCTGGCCGACAATGATGTTTGTGATTCGCACCGGATGCCCGCCGATCGTCTCGGTGGCGAACCGGTCAAGCGCGTCAACCATCGTCGAGTCGCCGACCACGCCGATCACGAGAGGTTCCCCCTCGGCGGCTCGATGCTTCTCGGGCCACTCGACATACCTCAAGAATTGGACCACGTAGGCCGCTTTCAAGTCCTGGAGGGATGCCGTCGGCGAGGCCTCCGTCGAGGCCGGCGTCCAGTGCGTCAATGCAACGATCAGCACCAGCACCGGAACAAACCAGCGCTGGGTGCCGGGCGCGATCTCGTGCCTCCGTGTCACGTTCTAGAAGCTCCAGAACACGGTGGCGTGGACACTGCGCCCGGGCACCGTGGAGGCGGTATTGATGAACGACGTGACGAACTCGACGCTGTCGCTGTCCGTCAGGTTTCGACCGACCAGCTCGATTTGCACCGTGGGACTCGCCCGCCAGGCCAGTCGCCCGTCCAGCGCGGTGTAGCGCTCGACGCCCAGCGTGGGCAGCTCGTCGACGTGTCGCAGGAACAGGTCGAAGTCGAGATCGTGCGGTAGATCGACGGACGACCGGACGGACCACTGATAGTCGGGGCTCCAGCCCTCCGTGCCTTGATCCGGAGACGTGACGGCCATGCTGTCGGCGTCGAGTTTCAGGTGCAGGTGCAGCGTTGTGAGATTGGTGCGGATGCGCCAACGCGGCAGCGGCTGCCAGTCCAGCACCAGTTCTGCGCCGAAGGTGTGACCACTGCTCTTGTTGTCGGGCAGCATGGGTAAGACCAGATATAACGGCACCGGTTGCGGCTCGAGAAACGGCGCCCCCGGTTCGAGGTTGATCAGAGAGTCATAGCGGTTGTAGAACGTCGTGAAATCGAGCGAGAGCTCGTCGCGCCAGACAAATCGGCAGCCGACCTCGAGAGCCAGCAGGTCCTCGGAGTCCACATCCGGGCTGCCCGTGAAGGCGATCAACGCGCTGGGGGCGCCGGGAAAGACCGTATCCGGAGGCAGCGCATCGAGCAGCAGCCGTGCCTCGGTCTCACCGCGGGAAGGCGTGCGTACCGCGCGCGACGCGGCGGCCCAGAAGCTGTGGCGATCGTTGGGTGTCCAGAGCAGCCGGACGTTCGGCTGAAACTCCAGGCCGGTGTAGTCGTTGTGTTCGAGCTTGGCACCTAGCGTCAAACGCAGGTGGTCCGGACGAAGCATCACATCGTCATGCAGGAAGAGGTTGAAGAGATCGTCGCTTCGTCGCGGTGGATCGGTGCTGAAGGTGAAGCTACCCTGGATGTCGCTCGTTGTGCGCCGGTAGCCCAGGCCTGTCACCAGAGAATGCTTACCCAGCGTCCGCCCTCCCTGGAGTTCCACGTCGAAGGTGCTGCCGGTTTCCGAGGCGAACGCGTCGTCGCGTTCCGTCCGGTCATAGTAGACCTGCAGCGTGCGATTCGTCGTATCCGAGTGGTTGTGGGTCCAGCGCGCCAGAACGTTGGCGCCCGAGACCTCGGCATCGAAACCGAAGCTACTGGTGAACGGCGGGATGAACGAGTCGATCAGGGTATAGGTCTGACCGATCTCGCCGTCGTAGTAGTCGCCCTGCACGGTCAGCTTGTCCCGCTCGCTCGCGTTCCAGTCGGCACGGAATCCGACGCGCAGTGTCTCGGATGCGTCGTCCCCGGAACCCCCCGTCGGCAGATCCAACTCGTCGCGCCGGTGATACTTGACGAAGGCGCGATAGTGGCCCGCATCGCCGAGTGTGCCGCCGTGCCGAAAACCGGCCAACCCGCTTTCGAACGTCCCGCTCCCGGCGAGCAGCAGGTTCCCCGGGGTGTCGGCACTCGACTTGGTGATGATGTTGATGATGCCGTTGACCGCGTTGGCGCCCCACAGTGTCGCACCGGGGCCGCGGATAACCTCGATGCGATCGACATCCTTCAGGAATACGTCCTGGATTTCCCAGAAGATTCCGGAAAACAACGGCGTATAGACGGTCCGGCCGTCGATCAGTACGAGCAGCTTGTTGGCGTATTGACCATTGAACCCCCGCGAGGTGACGGCCCACTTGTTGCCGTCGATACGCGCGACCTCGAGGCCCGGTGCCAGGCGCAGTGCCTCGGGAATCGTCGTGGCGCCGTAGCGCTCGATGTCTTCGTTCGTAATCACGAACACCGCGGCGGAGGCGTCGAAGAGTCGCTCGCTCTTTTTTGAGACCGACGTGATCTCGACGTGCATCAGCTCTTCCAGGCTGAGAGATCTCAGGTCCACGTTGCCCGGCGGTTCCTCGGCCGTTACAGGCGGGCCGATTGCGAGTGCCCCGATCAGCATCGCGGACCATGCCAGTGATCGCTTCATTCCGCTCTCGTCACGCCGAGCTGGCCCGATATCTTGCTCAACAAGCGTTTCAGATCCACCGGCTTGCTGTCGTAGTCGTTGCAGCCGGCCCGCATCGCCTTTTCCTTGTCGCTGACCATCGCGTGGGCGGTCAGCGCGATGATCGGGATCGGCTGGGTCGCGGGGTCCGCCTTCAGCCTTCGTGTCGCCTCCCAACCGTCGATCTCGGGAAGGCTCATGTCCATCAGAATCAGGTCGGGAGCCTCGGAATGCGCCATTTCCAGCCCTTGCATTCCGTCGATCGCGATGAGAACCTCAAAGCCATGTCGCAGCAAACGACGCGACAGCATGTCGCGGTTCATCTCGTTGTCTTCGACCAACAGAATCTTCGGCATGGGTATCCTCTCGCTCTCACGTACGCGCTTCAAATCGCCCACTTTGATGACGGAGACCCCCGGGTGACCCCTCGGCTCGTCATCGATTTTCGGTTCCTCCCAGTCGAACATTCAGTTCGTTTGATAACGAGTCAAGCGCCTGGCAATCGATCTGCAAGGCCGAAGCCAGAGAGGATTTCGGCCAAATCCTCCCAGTTTTGGCCGCTCCACCACGGGCGGTTCGGCGGCAGGCCCAGGTCAAGTTGACCGAACGCCGGTCGAATCGTCCGAATCGCCTTGCCTCGACGGCGGCGAAGCTCAATGTTTCGCGATGTCGGGCCCGGCTCTACTTCGAGGTGCGGATGACCGAAACCGAACGCAAGACAGTGCTGATCGTCGATGACGACGTCGACGCTCGACAACTCGTCCGGCGCCGCCTGCAATCCGTTTACGATTGCGTCGAGGCGGACAACGGGGCCCGCGCGATCGAGGCGTTCGAACGGCACGCGATCGATCTGGTGATCATGGACGTGATGATGCCCGAGGTCAGCGGCCATGACGCCTGTCGCGAGTTGAAGAGCCGCACCCCGGACGAGTTCCTCCCGGTGATCCTGCTGACCGCGTTGAATAGCCAGGACGACCGCAACCACGGCCTGGCCGCCGGGGCCGACGACTTCCTGTCCAAGCCGGTCGATTGGCGCGAGCTGCAGTTTCGCGTCCGGGCGCTGTTGAAGCTCCGTGAGCAGGACCGCACCATCAAGGCCCACTCGGAGTCTCTCGAGAAGACCGTCGCCGATCGCACCGCTTCGCTGGAGCGTCAGGTGCGCTTTACCAACCAGATCGTCGATTCGCTGCCCGTCAGCCTGCACGTGATCGACCGCGATCGCACGGTCGTGGCCTGGAACCGCAGCCGCGAGAGGGGCGCGCGCGGTCTGCAGCGCGAGCGTGCGCTGGGGCAGAATCTCTACGACATCCTGCCGATCGAGAATCGCGACGCCAACGAGGCCTTGCTCGACCGCGTCTTTGATCACGGCGAGAGCACCGAGGACGAACGCGAGACGACCGTGAACGGTGAGAAGCGACGCTACCACCTACGTCGTGTGCCCATGCGGCTGACGCCCGACGAAGTGACGCACGCGATCACCATCGGTGAAGACATCACCGAGAAGCACCGCATGCGTCACTCGTTGCGCGTCGCGGACAAGATGGCCGCGATGGGCCGGTTAGCCGCCGGTGTGGCTCACGAGGTCAACAACCCGCTGGCCATCATCGTCGCCTGCGCCGAATCGCTGAGCCGAACTCTCGACACGCTCGGCGTGACCGGTGACGACGCCGATATGTTCAAAGAGTACCTCCTGACGATCAAGGACGAGGCGTTCCGCGCCAAGAACATCAGCCAGGATCTGCTCGACTTCAGCAGGGTCAAGTCGGACACCCGTAAGCCGTGTGAACTCGGCCCGATCGTCGAGCGCGCGTTGCAGGTCATGAAACACCACAACCAGTTCAAGCGAGTCGAGTTGCAGTGTGAATTGCACGACGACGCGCCCGCAGCCGAAGTCGAGGAGGACGCCATCGTGCAGGTGCTGGTCGCTTTGATCATCAACGCCCTGGACGCGATGCCGGACGGCGGAACTCTGCGTTTGGCCAGCGGTATCTCCGGGGAGCAATCGTGGATCGAAGTGGGCGATACCGGCGGCGGGATCGCGAAGGCGGATCTGCCCAATATTTTCGAGCCGTTCTTTACGACGAAGCCGATCGGTCGTGGAACCGGCCTGGGATTGTCGATCTGCTACGGCATCGTGCAATCCCACGGCGGCCGGATCGAAGTCGAGTCCGAGTTGGATCGCGGGACCCGTTTCAAGATCGTGCTGCCGCGAGCCGAAGTGCCCCCCGGGGACTCCGAGATCCATCAAGCTAACGAACCTACGATCGTGCGAGGGTAGAGAACCATGCAGGAGAGCGAGAATATCCGATTACTGATCGCCGAGGACGAGCCCAGGCTGCGCTCGATCCTGTCACGGGAACTGTCCCAACGCGGTTTCCAGGTCACCATCGCGGAAGACGGGACCCAGGCGGTCTCCGTGCTCGAAAAGCAGGAATTCGACGTGCTGCTTCTCGATGTCAGGATGCCCGGCAAGGACGGCCTCGAGGTGCTGGCGGTGGCTCGCGAGATCGAGCCGGCGCCCGAAGCCGTGATGCTGACCGGCAACTCCACGGTGGAAACGGCGGTCGAGGCGATGAAGCGCGGAGCGTGCGATTTCGTGACCAAGCCGTGTCCGCTGGACGCGCTCGAGCAGATCCTCAGGAGCGCCGCGGAGAAGCGTGTACTCCGTCGCTCCAACGACGCGATGAAGAGAAAGCTCGCCGACGAGCGCAACAGCGGGCTGCTCTACGCGTCGCCAGCCATGGCCGAAGTCGAGAAGATGATCCGTCGTCTGGCCCCGAGCGACGGAACCGTGCTGGTCGTCGGGGAGAGCGGGACCGGCAAGGAAGTCGCCGCGCAGGCGATCCATAACGCCAGCGAGCGCCGCGAGGCTCCTTTCGTGGACATCAACTGCGGCGCGATCCCTGAATCGCTCCTGGAAAGCGAACTATTCGGTCACGAAAAGGGCGCGTTCACCGGCGCCGATGCGGCGCGCCCGGGCCTGTTCGAGATGGCCCATCGAGGGACGCTGTTCCTCGATGAGATCGGCGAGATCCCGATCGGGCTGCAGGTGAAGCTGCTGCGGGTGCTAGAGACGAAGACTTTCTACCGCGTAGGCGGTCGGCGACGCTGTGACGCCGACGTGCGTGTGATCGCCGCAACCAACCGAGATCTGCAGCAAGAGATCGAGGAGGGTCGCTTTCGTAACGACCTGTTCTACCGGATCAACGCCCTGCAACTCGAACTGCCTCCGCTGCGGGATCGACGAGAAGACATCCCGTTGCTGGCAAAGCACTTCGCGGCGCCCAAACCGATTGCAAAAGACGTGCTCGGACTGCTGTCGAAGCACGACTGGCCCGGCAACGTGCGGGAACTGAAACATGTGATCGAGCGTGCGTTGCTGATCGGCGGCGAGCCGGACATCGTCGCCGAGGATCTGCCGGCCGAGTTGCTTGCCGCCCCGTTGCCACCCGCCGTGACCGTGGGCGGCGGCGCATCGAGCGCCGCAGCTTCCGTGGCCCCGCCGGCGCCCGCAGCGCCTCGGGGTCTTAAGGAAATCGAGCGAGAGCAGATCCTGACGATTCTGGAACAGGTCCGCTGGCACCGCGGCAAGGCCGCGGAGCTATTGGGCGTCAGCCCGAAGACGCTGTACCGCAAGCTGCGAAGCTACGGGATCTCCCGCAGCTCCTAGCCCGCGCAAGCCGTCGCGAGGATTCATCACTCGTCTCCATCCGCGCTGGCGTCGGAGGCATCGCCCCAGATGACGCCGTCGCCCCAGATGACACCGTCGCCCCAGATGACACCGTCGCCCCAGATGACCGAGTCACCCCAGATGACGCCGTCGCCCCAGATGACACCGTCGCCCCAGATGACCGCGTCGCCCCAGATGACACCGTCGCCCCAGATGACCGCGTCGCCCCAGATGACGCCGTCGCCCCAGAGCAGGGAGTTGCCGTGCACGAGGGTCACTATGCCGGTCGCGGGGTCGTAGGAGGCGCTCGGCGACAGCGCGACGCCGGAACTGGTCTCGGAGTTGTTCAGTGCCGCGGCGATATCGACGTAGCCGGCGCCAACGGTGAAGATGTCGTACTGGCTGGTGTAGCTATCGCCGGTGACCGGATCGGTCGCCGTGCTGGTGGTCGGAAAAGCCTTCGACGCGGTCTTCATCAGCCGTGCCTTGACCTGGTCCGGCGTCAACGACGGATCCTGCTCCAGCAACAGCGCAACCGCGCCGGCGACGACCGGAGCCGCCATGCTCGTGCCGCTGACCTCGATGCGGTTTCCGCCCACGACCTTCTGAGGTCGGTTCGTGGCCAGGGTCGAGCCGGGAGAGTTGAGCGAGACCACCTTGTTGCCGGGAGCCACGAGATCCGGCTTGATCACATGGTCGATCGCCGTCGGCCCCTTGGAGCTGTAGCTGGCGATCAGATCGTCGGTCCGACCGAACGTGCCCATCGCGTTCATCGCGCCGACGGTAATGACGTAGGGGTCGTTGCCGGGCGAGCCGATCGTCCCGTATCCCTTGCGACCGTCTTTGTCGTAACGACCGGAGTTGCCGGCCGATACAACGACGACGATGCCCGCTTCGTAGGCAGCCTCGACCGCCTGGCACAACGGGTCGAGCTCGTAGCTCTCGAAGATGCCGCGGCTCAACGACAGATTGATGACACGGATGTTCAGCTTATCTTTGTAGAGGATGGCCATGTCGATGGCGGCAATCACGGAACTGTCCGTGCCGGCGCCGGCGGGGTTGAGTGCGCGCAGGTCGAACAGGTGCGCTCCGGGGGCGACCCCGTGGGAGGAACCCTGGGCAGCCAGGATGCCGGCCACGTGGGTTCCGTGCCCGAACGGATCGGCACCGGACGAGCCTCCGATCAGGCTGCGGCTGTAACGGACCTTGGAGCGATTCGTAGCCGGATCGACCAGGTCATCGTGTGCGAAGACGCCGCTGTCGATGACGGCGATGCCGATTCCGCTGCCGTCGAATCCGTACTTCTCGGCGTATTCCGCCCCGACGGCGGCCAGGGAGTAGTCCAGAACGCCGTTCAACGAGCGATCGGGCGAGATGTACCGGACGTTCGGGTTGTGCGACAGGCCCTCGAGAGCCGCGGCGGGCATCGAGAACAGGGCGCCACGGACCGACCGAAGTTCGGCTTTCAGCTCGGCACCCTTGCCACGCATCTCTTCCAGTTGCTCGGCTCGCGGGTGCTCCTTGAACTGCACGATCACGTCGACGTTTCCGTCGGCGATGCCGCGATCGACATCCCGGGAAACTTTGCGCGGCGCCGCGTGAAGGGTGCCGGCCAGCAGCAGGATGATTCCAATGATTGTCAGTCGTCGCATTTCGGTGCTCCTAGAACTTGCGGAACACGGCAAAGCAAGAACCGTTCCCGAACCGGGGACCGTCGCCGAAGTGCCGCGATAACGGGCCCTTCCCACCTCATGGGTGGCTGCCCCCCTGGCTTGACGCCGTTCGTTCCCGTGATCTGAAGAGGCGTGGAACGAGTCGAACCGTCCGCCAATCGGTCAGTCTGACCGAACCGTGACCTGCACGATGAGCACGACGAGACCTCGAAACCTCTTAAATGATGCGGAGGTTGTCCCGTTTCGCTCCTGGCTCTAAGTTTGCACTGGGCAAAGGTGCTATGAGTAAGAAACTCTCAATCGGGGCGCGCGTCTACATCGCGCTCTTCACCACCATGGGTTTCGCGACCTACTTGGCGGCGATCGCCACCTGGCAGATCAGCCGCGGGCCGTTCTTCCTCGGGCTGCTCGCGACCGCGCTATTCGCCGCGACTCTCAAAGTCAATCTCCCAGGTATCCGTGGCACGATCTCGGTCAGTTTCCTTTTCATCCTCATCGGGGCAGTCGAGCTAGCTTTCGCGGAGACGCTCACGATCGGCTTCGGTTGCGCGCTGGTTCAGCTCTACTGGCAAGCCAAGTCGCGACCGCGCCTGATGCAGGTCGGCTTCAACGTGTCCGTCATGGTGCTCTCGTCGGCGGCAGCCTGGCTCTTCTACCACCGGTACCTGTCCTATGGCAGCATTACGCCCGTGTTGTTGCTGGGGCTCACGGCAACCGTCTTCTTCGTCGCCAATACCGTCCCGGTCTCGCTCATCATCGGGTTGGTGGAAACCAAGTCGACGGGGCGCGTGTGGCAGGAATGCTACTTCTGGACGTTTCCGTACTACCTCGTCGGCGCCGTCGTCGCCGGACTGATCAGTTTCACGACCCACGCGCTGGGGTGGCAGTCCTCGTTGATGATCCTACCGGCGGTCTATATGATCTATCGGTCGTACCGGCGATACCTCGGCCGGATGGAACAGGAAAAGAGCCACGCCCAGCAACTCTCCGAGCGATCCGAGGAACTGGAGTGCGAGATCTCGGAGCGCAAGCGCACCGAGGTGACGCTGCGTGAAAGCCAGGAACGCTACCGCACCCTGTTCGAGTCCTCCCCTCATCCGATGTGGGTCTATGCCGACGACACGCTACGGTTCATCGAGGTCAACGACGCGGCGATCGACCGCTACGGCTACTCGCGCGACGAATTCCTCTCGATGACGATCGACCAGATTGGCTGCGATTCGTCCGACGAAGTGGCCGGCGACCCCGGCGAACCCGACCAGGATCCGGGCACCCTGATCCACCGCACCAAAGAGGGTGCGCAGTTCTGGGTTGAGACTCGCTCGCACCGTATTGCGTTTGCCGGGCAGGAAGCCCGGTTGGTCCTCGCAGACGACATCACGGAGCGACGCCGGGCCGAGGAACTGCGTATCGCGAAAGACGCCGCCGAGGGCGCCAGCCAGGCCAAAAGCGAGTTCCTCGCCAACATGTCGCACGAGTTACGTACCCCACTGAACGCGATACTCGGCTACAGCGAACTTCTCCAGGAGATCGCCGAGGACGAGGGGAAGGACGAAGCGTCCGAGGACCTGGCCAAGATCCACAACTCCGGTACCCATCTCCTCGGTCTGATTAACGACATCCTCGATCTGTCCAAGATCGAGGCAGGCAGGATGGAACAGCACCTCGAGCGCTTCGACGTCGAAGACGTCTTGCGCCTCGCGATCCATACGGTCGACCCCCTGGTGGTCGAAAACGGCAACACGCTGACCATCGAGGCCGATGATGTCGGCGACATGTACGCGGACATGACCAAGACCAAGCAGGTGCTGGTCAATCTGCTCTCCAACGCCGCGAAATTCACCAGGAACGGATCGATCGCCCTGCGCGTCACCCGAGAGGACGAGCCGGGGCCTGCCGTCATCAAGTTCGAAGTCGCCGACACCGGTATCGGGATGAGTCTCGATCAGCTGCAGACCATCGGCAAGCCGTTCACCCAGGCGGATCCGTCGACGACACGCAAGTACGGTGGGACCGGTCTGGGGTTGGTCATCAGCAACCAGTTCTGCGAGATGATGGGCGGTTTCATCACCGTCGAAAGCGAACTCGGCCGGGGCTCGACGTTCACCATCCAACTGCCTCAACATGCGCCGGATGGCCTCGCGGCAGCCACCGTCCCGGCGGACACGTCTGAGGAGATCCCGGTTTAACGAGCCGACCTCTGCAACGTGGATCGTTAATTGCGGCTGGGCTCGACAGAACAGGGCTCGCGGGTCGGGATCTGAAGGCGACTCCGAGTACGGATGGGGCGACGCTCCTGTGGGGGCGTCCCGGGAAGTCAGTCGCGAGCCGTCAGGCGCAGCTCAGGTAGTGGGCAACTCTGCTCTCTGCTCGAAGAGTCGCACCGCCAGGACATCAACCCAACTCCAGAGTCGATCGGTCAGCCCGAGATCCATCGCGGGCGAGCTCCGCGACACGCGCCTCTCGGACCTTCGTTTAACGAAGTTGCGCCAGACGGCGAAGAGCGCGAGTCGACCCACGGTGTAGTCGACCCTCCGACCGAAGGCGATGGTCTCGCGCCGGTGATGGGCCTGGCTGTGACGGATCAATTTGTGTACCAGGTCGACTGCAAACATCCCGCG
>JAOTYK010000048.1 GCA_029861955.1 Acidobacteriota bacterium | reverse complement strand
GATTCTCGCTCCCACGCCCCTCTCACCGAGCGACCAGGAGCGCTGTGCGATCCGCACGGCACTTCCAACTTCAGGAGGGTGGTGATATGAGGAACACGATTCGAATCTTCTCGATCGCGGCAGGGATCGCGCTTGTCATTGGCGTCGGTGCTCCCGGCGTCCTGGCGACCGAGCCGTGCGGCGACCACGGAGAATGCAAGGTGTTGATCGAGATCAATTCCACGGACGGGGACATCGGCTTCCACTTCCTGTTCGACGGGGACGACCTGATCTCCGCGCGCATGGAGGACCCGGACGGCGAAAAGATCTACCAGAACCGGGCCTCCGGCAAGCTCGCGGAGCAGTTCCTGACGGAAAACTTCGCCGAGAGCGCTGAGCCGCTGTGCTGGCCGGATCCCGAAGCGGATGCGGACGACGAGATCGTTACGCTCGAGGAGTTCCTCGACCTCTGGGAGGCGGGGACCTACACGTTCATCGGACGTGGCGAGGAAGGGGAAAAATCCGAGGGTGAGACGACGCTCACCTACGAGCTCCCCGCCGCTCCCGCCGACGTAGACTTCGACGGCAGCGTGATCAGCTGGTCCGCCGGAGACGACCTGGGTAACTGCGCGTCGGCCGGCGAGCTCGACGTGCTCGTGATGGACGGCGTGCTCCCGGTGCATCCCGAGAGCGTGGCCGTTGCCGCCTGGGAGATCGTGCTCGAGCCCGACGTCGACGACGGCGATCCGGCGGGCGCGCTGGTGTTCTCGATCCGAGTCGCCGGTGATATTCCGCTCACGCAAGTCACCGTGCCGGCCGACTACCTGGCGTCGCTGCCCGACGACACGCCGGTGAAGGTCGAGGTCGGCGCGATCGGCGTTGACGACAACGCGACGTTCAGCGAGGAGGATGGTTTCTGCGTCAACGAGGACGAGGGCTGCGAAGACTGAGCCCGGCTTGACCGAACAAGGGACAGGCCCCGATCGCCGGCTGGCGGTCGGGGTCTAGGAGGTCGCGGCGTCGTCCATCAGGCCTTCGCGAGCCCTAAATGCCCGTACCAATTCGGCCGAGACAAACAGGCCGAGCGCGAGTCCCACCGGGCCGGTGATCTCGATGAAAGCGGCCAGCCCGACGGCCGCCAGCAGGCTAAGCAGCGTCGGCCCGAAGGAGAGCGAGATCGCCCGGGCCCAGAACGGGAAGAAGGCCGTCTTGTTATGCAGTCGGAGCATCAGGCCCACGAGGAGGCCGTTGACGATCAGGAAGGCCGCGGCCGCGACCAGCAGAGCCAACAAGCCACCGGTCATTCCGGTCGACCCGGCGGCGGGCAGGATCTGCCAGACCACCGCGGCGGCCGCCGCCGACAACGGCAACGCACCCAGGTTGAACGCGACTTGCATCGGCTTCGGTCGCTTCTTGCCGGGCGCCACTGCGCTCAATGTGCTGGCGAATGCGACGAGAACAGCGCCCAGTGGGCCGACGATGGGAAGCGCGCAAAAGGTGAACACGTCCCCCGGGGTTAATTTTAGATTGAGCCGTGGGATCTGCACTGAACGCGCACCGGTCAGGGCGGCCAGCGCGATCAACGTGAACAACGCCGGCGTTCTCTCGACCAGGCCCTCATGGGGCATCGCGATCGCCGCGGCTATCGCTGCCGCGTCGATCCCGATGATGTAGAGCTTGGAGAGCTTGTTCATGGTGTGCCTTCGCGATTAAGTGATGGTTTCACGTTCACGAAAATCACGATCAGTCTGTTACCAGTCCATCGGCCGTGTCGGACCAGAGCATCGCATCCGACCAGAGCATCGCGTCGGACCAGAGCATTGCGTCGGACCAGAGCATCGCATCGGACCAGAGCATCGCATCGGACCAGAGAATTGCATCGGACCAGAGCAGCGCATCGGACCAGAGCAGCGCGTCGGACCAGAGCATTGCATCGGACCAGAGCAGCGCATCGGACCAGAGCAGCGCATCGGACCAGAGCATTGCGTCGGACCAGAGCAACGCGTCGGACCAGAGCAACGCCTGGGAGAACTGAGAGTTACCCCAGCTGACACCCGTGTTCTCGAAGCCGATCATTCCCGTGGCCTCGTCTTTGAGCGCCTTGGGTGACGGTGCTGCGGACACGGTTCCGGTTTCGTACAGCGCGCCGGTGATGTCCAGCATCCCGGCTCCCTGCATGAATGGATTGCCCGCCGGAGGTTTGACTGCCGAGCGCATCAGACGCGCCTTGACCGTCGCCGGATTCAATGTCGGATCCTGATCGAGCATCAGCGCCGCCACTCCGGAGACCACCGCCGCCGACATGCTTGTGCCGGAGAGCAGCATGTAGCCCTCTGCGGTATTGCCGACTCCCGCGATCTTCTGCCCGGGGAAGATGGTCTCTAGACCGGAAGCGGTCGAGGAGACCCCCACCAGCCGGTTCCCGGGCGTGACTAGATCGGGTTTGACGAACTGATCGATCAGTGTCGGTCCACGGGACGAGTAGGACGAGATGATGTCGTCGGACGTGTCGGTCGTACCCCACTGGGTAACCGAGCCGACTGTGATGATCTTGGAAGAGTTGCCGGGGCTTGTGATCGTGCCGAAGCCGTCACGGCCCTGGTTGCCGGCCGAACAGACCACGACCACTCCCGCGTCCCACATCGCCTCGACGGCCAGCACCAGCGGGTCGTTCGCTGCGGATTGCTGGATCGCTTGACCGAGCGAGATGTTGGCCACATCGATGCCGTACTGGTCTTTGTTCGCCAGTACCCAGTCGATGCCGGCGATCACGTCGGAGGCGTAGCCCTGACCGTCTTGATCGAGCACGCGGACTGAAACGACGTCGGCGCCCGGCGCGATACCGCCGTACGCACCGTTCGAACTGGTGCCGTTTCCTGCAACGATGCCGGCGACGTGCGTGCCATGACCCCACGGATCTTTTCGCGGAGATGGGTTGAGGCAGCTGTCGGCGTGAGGGCTTCCTTTCTGAAAATTGTTCTGAACGTCCAACGCGCTGTGGGCTTCGCTGTAGATGGCGACCATCTCAAGACCGCCGACCCAGTCGCGACTGGTGCTGGTGCTCCCGGCCGAAAACTCGTTGCCCAGGGCCAGGTCGTAGGCCGGGTTCCAGTTGCTGAAGTTGCCGCTGATCTGCGCGCTATCGACGAGCACGCCGTCGAGGTACATCGCGGCCATGCCGTTGGAGTCACGGGTTACCACGACGTGTTGCCGCGTCGTGGCCACGCTACCCGAGCTACTGCTCAGCATGGTGTTCATCCCGTTCGCTCCGTTGGTCGTGGTGCGAAGGCGGAACTGGTAGCGGTTACCGTTCTGGCCAAGCGTGAAGTTTCGGTTGTAAGGGTCGATCGAGGAGCTGACGATACGCGCCGGGCCGCCTTGACTGGCCAGGCCGGGAACGATCCAGGCTTCTATGGTGATCTCATTGCTGATCGCCGAGGCGCGGAGGAGTTTCTTCGGATCCTGGGAACTCAGTCGGGTCGCGCTGTCGATCTCGAGTCCGTCGCCCGTCCATGTCACGTTGGACGGGTCTTCGATGGTCAGGTCGAGTGCGGTGGAGACACCGGAGGTATCTCGAACGACCGATCAGTCGCCGTCCTCGAAGCGGAACAGGGTGTTCAGTCCGTGTTCGATGCGGTCACTTCGGAATCCGCAACTGGAATAGGCGGGGAGGATGTCGACGCTCTGGATCAGGGAGAGATCCGGATGGCTGTCGATGCCCGAGTCGAGTACGGCCACCGTCACGCCGGTGCCGTCCAGCCCGTAAGCTCCAGCCTGGCTCATGTCCACCGTAGACCGAGGGTCGTTGATCGAAGCGTCAGCGAAGGCGGCAACCGGCGCATCCAATGCCATGAAGGAAAGCGCCGGATGATCGGCCAGCTTCTCCAGTGCGCCGGCAGGCAGGCGCGCGGCCACGGCTGCGATGGATTCGAACTCGCGAATCACCTCACCGCCGAGTCCTCGCACACGACCCGTCAGGTTGGCTCGTTCCGAATGCTTATGCATGAGGAGGACGTCGACCATCTCTCCGGGCGAGGCCATCTGCGCCTTGGCCCGGGCAGCGGCGCTCATACTCTCGCCGTGCGACCCCGCGACGACCGGTTGGGCGACGAGGCACACTCCGGCGACCAGGGCGATCAACGCCTGTAGTCGCCAGGAACGTGTTGTACTTCTCAGGGTCTTAGTTCGACACATTGAAACCTCCGCATCGGCGCGGTTAGTCATTCGTCACACGAACTCTTTCAATTCACGTGCCAGGGTGCGGTTCAGCCTCGCGAGGCTTGGTTTGGGGAAAATTCGCGTTTTAGGTGGTGTTCGAAGGGTGGGCGACGTGGGCGAAAACCGGTCGCTCTGACCGATTCCTCATCATCCTGTCCTCATTGACGGTGCCGAGACCAGCGTGTACAAAACATGCCGGAGCTCATCGGAAGAACCATGAATCAAGAACGCACCGTTTCCAACAAGCTCGATACGGACTGGCTCCTGCTCCTTGCGGCCTGGCTGCTCGTCACCACCGCCAGCCTGGGTAGCCTGTTCTTCAGCGAGGTCATGGGGCTGCCTCCTTGCTCGCTGTGCTGGTATCAGCGGGTGTTCATGTTCCCCCTGGTCCTCGTGCTCTTCATGGGCCTGTTCCCCTTCGACGCCAAGGTGGTGCGATACGCTCTCCCACTGTCCGCGGCAGGCAGCCTGGCTGCGCTCTACCACATGCTGTTGCAGGTCGGAGTCATTCCCGAGAGCGCCGCACCCTGCAGCCAGGGGGTCTCGTGCGCTGACGTCGATCTGAGCGTGTTCGGATTTGTTTCGATACCCATGTTGTCCCTCTTTGCATTTGGAGCGATCACAGCGCTCCTCATCACCCTATTGCGGAGCTCGTCTCGATGACTTCAAAGCAGAAACTCGTCCTGGTCCTCGGTGCTGTTGGCCTACTTGTCGGGGGGTTCATCCTGGCCACTTCTTTGTTTAACAACCAACGGGCCGAAGAGCTGGCATCGATCGAGAAAGCAAGCCCCGTCGACAATGCGTTTGTTCGTGGCTACGCCCAGCGGCTCGGGCCACGCGACGCGAAGGTCACTCTCGTGGAATTCCTCGACCCCGGCTGCGAGTCCTGTGCAGCCATGTCCCCCCACGTCAAAGCGATCCTCGACGCACACCCAGGACAAGTACAGCTGGTCCTGCGGTACATCCCCCTGCACCAGGGCGCCGACACCGCGGTCAAGATGCTGGAAGCGGCTCGCAAGCAGGGGAAGTACTGGGAGACGCTGCAGTTGATGTTCGACACCCAGTCCGTGTGGGCCAGCCACCACCACCCGGAACCCGAGAAGCTACTGGAGATCCTGCCATCCCTCGGCCTCGACATGACCCGCCTCGAGCTCGAGATGCAGGGCATCGATATCGCGCACATCCTTCAGCAAGACATGGCAGACGCCACGACACTTGGAGTGCGCAAGACCCCGACCTTCTTCGTCAACGGCAAGCCATTGACCCGTTTCGGCGTACCCCAGCTCCAGGCCCTGGTTGCATCGGAGGTCGCGGCCAACCCGTAGGTCGGGCGCACCGACTCAGGTGTGCATCTGGGTGTCCAGACTCCTCGGACGCACCGTCCGTATCCAGTCGTCCCGATTTCTTGAATTCTGATCCCCCGGACCTATGTTTTTCACTGAGGGGGTCCCAATGTCCGCACCTGTCACCCATGAAACACCGGACCAGTTGCTCGAAAGGCTCGAGAGAATGGGCCTCGGGCGGGTCAAGAAATTGTTGTCCGACCGGTACTTCGAGGACAGGGCGGTCGGGCTCGTCACCGGTTGGGTTGCGCGCCAGGAACAGGAAATCGAAGACAGCCGGCCCAAGCCCATCGACCCGATGCAAGTCGCGTTGCAGGAAGCGAATCGCCAGACACAACAGGCGCTCAAGGAGGCTGCCAAGGCCCAGGTCGCTGCGAAGCAGGCCCAGGTCGCCGCGCAGCGGGCCCAGCGTCAGGCCACGATCGCGCTGGTCACGTCGTGCGTCGGCATCCTGACGGCGATTCTCGCGATGTTCGCCATGGCCATTCGATAGCCTCCTATCGCTTTGTAGCTCGCAGTCGGCTAACTTCTTCTTTCCGGTATCCACCGAAGCCGTCCCCGCCGAGTCTCCGATACGAGGACTCCACATTGACTTACGGATTTGCCGAGCTGATCCACTCGTTCGGAATCCCCGCGCTCCTCGAGGCGCGGGCGCACGTCGAGCGCGACGAAGTTACCGTGCGATCGACGCTGCCCGGAGCCAAACGCCTGTTCGGGGTCGTGCGACCATCGAGCGGTGGCGCGCTGAACGTGAGCGCCCGAGCCGACGTCCGCCCTGACGGCGGGGTCGAACTGTCCGGCAACTGCTCGTGTCGAACCGGGCGGCACTGCGAGCACGTCGCGGCCGTGCTGCTCTCCGTGCTTGGCGGCGAGGGGCTGGAGCTAAAAACATGGAAAACGAGCGAGCCCAACGCAAGAGCCGACCGCGAGTACCGCTTGCTCTACCTGCTGGACCGCGAGCCGCTCCGGCGGCGTCTGACCGTGCATCCCCGGACTGTCCGTGTTCTCAAGGGTGGACGCTACGGTGCGGCGAAGCGGTGTGCCTTCACCGGGGGACCGCGTCGTCCGAAGTACGTGGGCGGGGACGATGGCGAGCTCCTGCTCGCAATCCTGGCGCACGCGGTCAGCTACCGCGAGACACACAGTTTCTACGCCCCGCTGACGATCGACGCGGAGTCCGGCGCCCGCTTGCTGGAGCGACTGCTGGCCACCGGCCGCTGCCATTGGCGCGACACGAATTCACCGCCGCTGCGTCCCGGTGAACCGCGAGCCGAGTTCGTCGGCGTGGACAACCCCGACGCTGTGTGGCTGGCCGTCGAGCCGCCGTGGTACGTGGATCCGCGGGGGAGCGTCGCCGGCCCCCTCGAACTGGGGGTCGAGAAGCAAACGGCGACCGCGCCGTCCGTCCCGCAGGTCGTCTCAGCCGAAGATCGCAAATCCGTACCGGTGCCTCACCTGCGGTTGCACCTTCATGGCACGCTACCTCTGGTGAAGCTCAGGTTCGATTACGACGACCTGACTGTCGACCTCGACGACGACCGGGCAATCGCGCTTCGAGATTTCGACATGGAGATCGTCGCCGTCGAACGGCTGGAGGACATGGGATTTGTGGAACTGATCGAGTTGGCGCCTCCCGAGACCAAGGACAAGGAGTTGGCAGGGGAGTTCCTGTCGGTTCTGGACGATGAGGACAGCGAGGGGTTCCTGATCGAATTCGTTCGTCGGCGCGTGCCGGAGCTGCGCGACGCAGGTTGGGTCGTCGAGATCGACGACGACTTTCCCTACCGCGTGATCGAGGGTGAGCAGCAGTGGTATGCCGACGTCGCTGACGGCGTCGATGAGACAAACCCGTGGTTCGATCTGGAACTGGGCGTGGAGATCGGCGGCGAACGCCACAGCCTGCTGCCGATCCTGGTTGAGATGTTGCGCGATCCCGCCTTCTCGCTCGACGAGTTCCGATCGCAAGTCGCGGGCGAATTCGCCCTACACACGACCGACGGCCGGACCCTGGTACTGCCGGCGAAGCGTGTCCAGGCGATTCTCGGCACGCTGATCGACCTGTTCGGGGAGCGTCCGCTCACACCGGGCGGGGCGCTCTCGCTCTCGCCGCTCCACGCTCCGCTACTGGCCGAGCTGGACGAGGCGCTGGGCGACGCCGCGCCGGTCTGGACCGGCGGCGAACGCACGCGTGAGTTAGGGCGCAAGTTGCGGGACTTTCAACGGATCGAACCGGTCGCGGTTCCCGCCAATTTTTACGGCACGCTGCGCCCCTATCAGCGCGACGGGCTGAACTGGTTACAATTCCTGCGAGAACACGACCTGGCCGGAATTCTGGCCGACGACATGGGTCTGGGGAAGACGGTGCAGGTCCTGGCGCACCTGCTCTGTGAAAAGCAGGCGGGTCGTGCGGACCGCCCGAGTCTGGTGGTTGCTCCGACCAGCGTAATCGGAAACTGGCGCAGCGAGGCGGAGCGGTTTGCGCCCGATCTGCGAGTGCTCGTGCTGCACGGCAAGTCGCGCAGTGCGCACTTCGAACGCCTCGCCGAGTACGACGTCGTCGTGACGACGTATTCCCTCCTGACACGCGACGCGAAGGAACTGGCCTCGCAAGCGTACCACGCACTGATCCTCGACGAGGCGCAGTTCGTCAAGAACGCGAAGACGAAGGCGTCCCTTGCGGCTCGCTGGATCGAGGCCCGGCATCGTCTGTGCCTGACGGGTACGCCGATGGAGAACCACCTCGGCGAACTGTGGTCGCTGTTCCATATCCTGATGCCGGGTCTTCTCGGCGATCAGAAGCAGTTTCGAAAACTCTTCCGCACGCCGATCGAGAAACACGGCGACGATGTCCGCCGCAAGCAGCTGGCCGCCCGCGTTCGGCCGTTCCTGCTGCGTCGCACCAAGGACGAGGTTGAGGTCGACCTGCCGCAGAAGTCCGTGATAACCCGCTCGATCGAACTGGGGAGCTCGCAACGCGATCTCTACGAGAGCATCCGCCTGGCGATGAACGACAAGGTGCGCCAGGCAATCGCACACACGGGACTCGGACGGTCGACGATCGTGATTCTCGACGCCCTGCTGAAGTTGCGTCAGGTCTGCTGCGATCCGCGGCTGCTCAAGATCGAGGAAGCGAAGAACGTCGCAGGAACGGCCAAGCTCGACGCGTTGATGGAGATGCTGGAGGAGATGCTCGAGGAGGGTCGGCGGATCCTGCTCTTCTCGCAGTTCACCAGCATGATCGCGCTGATCGAGCAAGAGCTGCGTCGACGTGAGCTGCGGTGGGTGAAGATCGTCGGAAGTACTCGCGATCGCGAATCGCCGGTCCGGCAGTTCCAGGCGAAAGAGGTGCCGCTGTTCCTGATCAGCCTGAAGGCCGGCGGGACCGGGCTGAACCTGACCGCTGCCGACACGGTCATTCACTACGATCCGTGGTGGAACCCAGCGGTCGAGGACCAGGCGACCGACCGTGCGCACCGCATCGGTCAGGACAAGCCGGTGTTCGTCTACCGGCTGATCGTCTCCGGAAGTGTCGAGGAGAAGATGCTGGCGCTGCAGGAGCGTAAACGGGAGTTGGCGGAGGGGATCTACAAGAGAGGCGGGGCGAAGGGTGGGACGCCGCTGTCGGCGGCGGATCTTGAGGTGTTGTTTCAGCCATTGGACGCGAGGGGCTAGACTGGACCCCAGGACAGATGGGAGGTCACGATGGATCAGGAAACTGAACGGATCGAGGCGCTTCGCAGTTACCGCATCCTCGACACGGACCCGGAAAAGTGTTTCGACGATCTGAGTCTACTGGCTTCCTACATCTGTCAAACGCCGATCGCACTCATCAGTCTGATCGACTCCGATCGCCAGTGGTTCAAAGCGCGAACGGGAATCGAAGCCCGCGAGACTCCGAGAAAACTTGCGTTCTGTGCCCACGCTATCCAACAGCCGGAAGTCTTCGTGGTCCCGGATACGCTGCTGGATGAGCGCTTCCGTGATAATCCGTTAGTGCGTTCCGATCCGCACATCCGCTTTTACGCCGGCGCGCCTCTGATCACACCGGAGGGGCAAGCGTTGGGAACGCTCTGCGTGATCGACAGTGAACCCCGGAAACTGACCGATGAGCAACTCGAGGCGCTGGAGGCGTTGCGCAATCAGGCGGTCGGGCAACTCGAACTACGGCGAAACTTGATCGAACTGAGGCAGGCGCTCAAGGAACGTGACGCTGCCGAGGAAAAGCAAACCGAATTGGTCGACGAACTGAATGAATCGCTGGGAAAGGTCAAGAAACTCAGTGCGATGATCCCTCTCTGCTCGGCGTGCAAGTTCGACATGACGTTCCAGGCCGAGACCTCGGCCATCGATACCGTGACCGACGGAGTCATGCAGGTCCTCAGCGACAACAAGTGGGTCGGCCAGAATGAATTTGCAATCGAGACGGCTTTACGGGAAGCGCTGGCCAACGCGATTCGTCACGGCTGTAAGCTTGACCCGACCAAGCGGGTGCAATGCTGCGTGACGTGCGACGAGTCCGGTGAGGTGTTGATTGTCGTTCGCGATCCCGGGACGGGATTCGACGTCTCCGCGGTGCCCGATCCGACGAGCGCTCAAAACAAGGTCAAGAGCAGCGGTCGTGGCGTCTTCCTGATCAACGAATTGATGGACGAGGTTCGGTACGCCGACGAAGGTCGCGAGATCCACATGAGAAAGACGGGAAAGCCGAGGGTCTAAACACACAAGGTGTCCCGTTGTGTGTTGCGACTATCGTGGGACCGGTTGGCGAATCCACGTCGTCCGGAAATCCCGCGTGACCTGTGCCACGAGCGCATCGACGAGCACACCGTAGGCCTGTTCCGGATCCTCGGCGTCGAACGTGATGTTCTTTCGATCGAAGACGTTGATCTGACCTACGGTCTTCGTCGCCCGAGCCGATGCGCTCCAGATCGATGCTCCGGTCTTGGTTTCGATCAGGTCGACCGTGAGGATGGCGTCCACGTTGGCCGTCAGGCTTCCCGCCTTGAGCGTTCGAGAGACACTCAGGTTGGGTCGGACGTCCGACACGTCAATTTTACCGACGAGAACCGTCTGGGCTCCGTGTTTCTGTGCGAGCCTCTTGATCGCGATGGTGTCGCGTTGATCGCTGTTGGCCTCGACGTTCATCATCCGTACCAGACCCTGGTCGCGACGGGCGAGATCCGTGAAACGACGCGTCGCAAGCGGCCCGAGTTGACCTTCGTTCGTAGAATCGAATTCTACGACCGCGATGATCTCGTGTTGGCTGAGATCGATTCGTGGCGGAACCCTCACGTTTTGATAACGCGCGGCGCAACCCGCAGTCGCCAGGACGAACAGGACGGTCAACACGGTGAGTCGCTTCATGGCCTGGCTCTCCTTACCCCTTCAGGAGAACCTAGGTTCTGAACCGCCGGCATACAAGCAGGGGCGATTCTGCCGCAGTTGTCCCTTCCGCTCGCGGGTAGTACGGTATGTGCCATGCGCTGCTTTCGGCACATCCTGGCTATCGCTGCGCTGGCGCTGCTGAGTGTTTCCGGCGCCGGTGCGGGCGAGGTTACCGACCGGATGTGGTTCGGAGGCGGTATCGGCGTCGGTTTCGGCGACGTCGACTTCGTCACTCTCGAGCCAAACGTCGGCTTCAGTGCAACAGACAAGCTGTCGGTAGGGCTGGGCCTGATCTACCGCTACAGCGATGACCAGCGGTTCGACCCCGACCTGACCACCCACGATTTCGGATCCAACCTCTTCGCCCGTTACACCATCGCGCCCAGCTTTTTCGGCCAGGTCGAGTACGAGTACCTGGACTACGAGTTCCGATTCTTCGATGGGTCGGAGGGGCGCGACCAGTTCGACAGCCTGCGAGCCGGGCTGGGATTCTCACAGTCGCTGGGCGGGCGCAGCTCGCTGTACACCCTCGCCCTCTACAACTTCAACCACGACGACGCCAATTCGCCCTACGACGACCCGTGGATCTACCGCGTGGGCGTCGCGGTCGGCTTCTAGCCAACTGCCGGCGCCGAATGGGTCGAACCCGATCGGAAGGTCGATCGCGTTCTTGTATTGTATAGAGTAACACTCTATACTCTGCAAATGAAAATGAAAGCCCTGGAGAGCGCCTCCGGCGTGCCGCGGTCGAGAATTCACTTCTACCTTCGTGAGGGCATCCTCCCGCCCGCCGAGAAGACGGCTCGTAACGCCGCCTCCTACGGCGAGCACCACCTGCGGATTCTCAAGGCGATCGGCCGAATTCGTGAGCTAGGCGTGCAGCTTCCGGTCGTGCTTCTCAAGCGGGTCGCCGAACTCATCGGCCGAGGAGTCGAGCCGGAAGTCGCGATCGAACTCGAGAGGGCAGTCGTCGGTAACGTCGTGATCGATGGCTCTTCCGAGCCCTTGACCGCTAGCAGCTTGGCGAAGGCCGCTCGCGTGCCGCTCAGCTTTGTTCGAAAGATGATCGAGGCCCGGCTGCTCGTGCCCATCCCGGGGCCTGTCTCGAGCTTCGATGCCACGGACATAAGAATGGTGAGAATGACGCACTCGCTGGTCGAAGCCACCGGGATGGACCTCGGCGTCACGACCCGGATCAGCGACACCGTCCGCGATCTGAGCCGCTACGAGATGGCGCTACGCAACCAGGCCGTCACCGGGCGCGACGATGACGAGAGTGCCGAGCTCACCCTCCGATTCCAGGAGGCCGTCCACGTCATCCATGGCTACCTCTTCTACCGCTGGCGGCTTCACGACATTGCCGAGCTTCGGCAGCAGGAAGGGCTGGAGAAAACAGGAGAAACACGATGACTACCACTTCAGATCTTGGCGACAATCGAGAGGCATCGGATCGCGAGTGGTACTGGATCGCTGCCGTCGCCGGCAGCCTCGCCCTCTTCTGTTACTTCTTCTCATCTGTCTTCCACATTTTGCCCTGGGAGATAGGCCGAATTCTCTTCTACAGCTTCGGCCCAACCCTGACGCTGGCCGCCTTTGCCATCGGCGTGCTCCTTCGCGCCAAGAACCGGTCGCGGCCTTTCTTTCAGATCGGCGTTCTCTTTACTTGCATCGCCGGCGTCGCGGTCAACATGATGGCGGTGATCCAGGACTCGAACTTCACCATGATGGGTAAGGCGATCGCCGAGGCCGAGGTGGAGGCGACCAAAGACGCCCTGGAGCGGATCCTGTGGGGCATCAACTGGGTACAGCTCTCGTTCGACATCGTCTTCGACATCTGGATCGCCGGTGGCTGCTTCTTTCTCGCTCTCGGCGCTTTTCTTTATCTGCGCCAGAGAATCCTGGGCGGCGCAGGCATGCTGATCGCGGCGATGGTCCTGGGCATCAACTTCGCCACCCTGCCCCATCCGCCGGCCGAGTCGGGCCTCTTCGACCCGGGCCCGTTGTGCGCGATCTGGATGGGGGTCTTTCTCGGCCTGGTCATGATCTGGCACCGCCGGGGGAAGCTGTCATGAGACAAACGATCACCGGGATCGCACTCCTGTTCCCTCTTCTCTTCTGGCCGGCGGTGACCCCAGCGCAGGGATCGGCCGCTCTCGATCCGATCCGAGCGGCGGTGGATGAGGGCCAGGCCGAGGAAGCGATTCGAGCGCTCGATGCTCTCCACGATAAGGGCGACGCGAGCGCCGAGTCACACCACCTGCTGGGCCTCGCCTACCAGATCCGTCTCGACGAAGTCGGCTTGCTGAGCAAGCGACGCATCGCCGGGAAGCTCCGCGCGACACTGGAGCGTGCGCTCGAACTCGACCCCGAGCATGTGGGAGCTCACGAAGAGCTTGCCGATTTCTTTTTCTTCGCTCCGGGAATCGTGGGTGGCAGTCGTCGAAGAGCGGAAGAGCAAATCCAGAAGCTCGCGGCCGTTTCGGCCTACGACGGCCAGCGGGTGCGCGGTCGGCACGCCCACAGCACCGAGAAATACCGCGAGGCAGAGAGCCACTTCACGAAAGCCCTCGAGCTGAGGAATGAAGATGGTTGGCTCTGGTACCAACGCGCCAACGCGAGAGTACAGTTGCGCGAAAAAGACGTCCAGGCGTTTGCCGACTACGAGCGCGCGCTGGCGCTGGGGTACGACGAGCCGATCGTCCACTACCAGATCGGTCGGCTCTGTGTTCGTCTGGAGACCTGTGCGGAGCGGGGCGAAGAGTCTCTCCGGCACTTTATTGCCAACTCCGAAGGAAGAAACCTGGCCTTCGGGCGCTACCGGCTGGCTCAACTCCACGAGCAAGCCGGTCGCCTTCGCGAAGCGCGGGACGAAGCCAGGAAAGCGATTGCGATCGAGCCCAAGCTCGACGCCGCTGAGGCTCTGCTTGCGCGAGTCGAAGAGAAGATGGATCTGCCAGGCTCCGAGAGAAGCCGTGGCTAGCCGAGGCCTCTGCGATCGGTGATCTCAATGATGACGGGCCCGATGACCGCTGGGTGACCGGACTTCGGTCATTGTTGCCCGACGCTCGGTCGGTCCCCGTCTGGGCGCACGACCGATCGCGAGCCCGACGGATTGGAGCGGGCCCGTCGATAGCACTCGCATCTCGTTGCAAGTAAGGGTTTTACCGCCCTGGCGGTCACCCGGTCGCCACTCTGGTTCGGATCTTGCACTCATGCAACGCGACGAACCGATCGTCAAGGAGACCGACATGACCCGATTACGATTTTGGCTCGCACTTTTACTCGTCGTGTTCATCGCGCCGGCTCTGGCCGGTAAGCCCGTTGACCGGCCGACCAACATGAGCGAAAAGGCCTTCGAGAAGGTGCGGGGGAACCCGCATGAGATGGTCGACCTGATCGTGACCTACCACGTGCGGCCGGACGCTTCCTCGCGAGCTCGGATCGAGCACGCCGGAGGCGCGTTACGTCGTTCGTTCGAGTCGATTCCGGGTCACGCGATCCGCGTACCGGCTCATGCCGCCGTGTCGCTCGCCCGGAACCCCAACGTCGCCTACGTCACCGTGGACGCTCCGATCTCGGCCCTGGCGGTCGAGGGCGCGCAGAGCCCGACGGAGTTGTACCCCGACGCGGCGAACCTGGCCTATACGGGACAGGGCGTGGGCATCGCGGTCGTCGACAGCGGTTACAAGAGCCACTCGGATCTATCGGGATCGGTCAAAGGCACGTTCAGTTTGGTCGGCAACAAGGCCGACGATCAGTATGGTCACGGGAACCACGTGATCGGGATGATCGCCGGAGACGGAAGCGGTCAGGGCCACTTCAAGGGTCTGGCACCGGGCGCGGACGTGTACGCGGTTCGGGCACTCGACGATCTTGGCGAGGGCCTGACTTCCGACGTGATCGGTGGGCTCGACTGGGCGATTCAGATGATGGTCGCTCTCGATATCCGCGTCGTGAACATCTCCCTTGGACATCCGGTCTACGAACCCGCGGCGCAAGACCCGCTGGTTCAGGCGGTAGAGGCGGTCTGGGACGCCGGAATCGTGGTCGTCGTCTCCGCCGGCAACGACGGGCAAAACGGCTTCGGGACCATCACCAGCCCCGGCAATTCACCACGAGTGATCACCGTCGGCTCCGCCTCGCACTACTCCGACGGCGATCCCTACAACGACATCGTATCGACCTACTCGTCCCTCGGTCCGACCGCCGGCGATCATTACGTCAAGCCGGACCTGCTGGCTCCGGGCAACAAGGTGATTGCCACCGAGGCGGCCCGCGGTTACCTGATGAAGACCTACCCCGAGCGTGAGGTTACAGCTCCGGGCGATAGGAACAGCGACTACTTTGTGATGTCGGGCACGAGCATGTCCGCCGCAATGGTCACGGGCGCCGTGGCGCTCATGCTAGAAAAGGAACCGGGGCTGAACCCGGACACGGTCAAGGCGCGGCTGATGCGTTCGGCGCGCAAGCCCGACATGGGAAGCCCGTTCTCCACCGGCGCCGGCGTGCTGGACGTAGCGGCGGCCCTCGAGGAAACCGGCTACACGAATTTCGCCCCGTCGCCCAAGGCCTATCGCCAGGGTGGCGCCACCGTCTCCGCGACGATCGGCGATGGGTTCGCCGACGCGACCTACGCCAACAATGACGGCTCACAGCCCTGGTCCGGAAAGTGGAACGAAGCCAACGACGACGGCTCGCCACTGACGGGTAACGTCCGCATCGAAAACGCCCGGCTCTTCATGGACAACAAGGATGGCGGTTCGCTCGAGAGCATCAGCAGATCCGCGGACCTCTCCGGGGTAACCTCGGCCACGCTGAGTTTCGTCCTCGACAGTTTCGGGGAAGGAGGCCTGGATCTCGTTGCAGTCGAAGTCTCGGACAACGGCGGCACCAGCTTCACGACTCTCGAGGTGCTGGAAATCGTCGGCACTCCCGGCGGACTCCGAACCTACAATCTTGGTAGTTCCATCATCTTTAATAACCAGTTTGTCGTGCGCTTCCGCATCGTCCAGGGCCTCGCGGCAACGACGCAGTTCATCGGCTTCGACGAGGTGCAGCTCTCCGCGCTGTCCGACGACGGCACCGGAGCGGTCGGATTCGACAACACCGGCATGACGTGGGGCGGTGAGGAGTGGTCTCAGGCCATCATCTGGTCCGACGCCATCATCTGGGGCGATGCGATCATCTGGGGCGACGCCATCCTCTGGTCCGATGCGATCCTCTGGGGCGATGGGCTCCTCTGGTCCGACGCGATCCTCTGGGGCGATGCGATCCTCTGGGGCGATGCGATCATCTGGGGCGATGCGATCATCTGGGGCGATGCGATCCTCTGGGGCGACTCGACTTTCGCCCGGAACATGGCCCTGGCCCAAGCCGCAATCTGGGGCGACTAATGTCCGGAAAACTCAAACTCTACCTGGCGTGTGTGATCGGTGCTGGAGCGCTGGTCTTGGGCTCGTCCCTGTTCCACTGGGAGCCTGTCGACCTGCAGCGTTTCTCGCTCTACCTGTTCCTGACGCTGTTCGCCTCCATGCTGAAGATGAAGCTGCCCGGCATGACCGGTTCTTATTCCCTCGGCTTCCTGTTCGTTCTCATCGGCGTGCTCCACTTCAGTCTGCCGGAGACCTTGCTCGCGGGTTGCGGCGGGGCCCTCGTTCAGAGTCTGTGGAACGCGAAACGGCGGCCGACTCTGGTTCAGGTCCTGTTCAACGTCTGCAATTTCAGCGTCAGCATCGGGCTCTGTTTCTATCTGGTTTACGGTCCACTTGCAAAACTACTGGGCGTCACCGGCGCCAGTGGTGTGGCCGTCGTCGCCTGTCTGTTCTTCGTCGTCAACACAGGACTCGTTTCCGGGGTCCTGTCCCTGCTGGATGGAAAGTCTCTGACCGACGTAGCTCGACAGTGGTACCTGTGGTCGTTCCCGTACTATCTCGTGGGTGCGGTATTGGTGAGCCTGCTGCCCCTGTCCGGCCAGGCGTTCCGCGCGGAGGCCTTCCTGCTGCTCCTGCCACCTCTCTTGCTGGCTCACTTCTACTACCGTCTTTCCCTGAAGAGACGTGACGAACATCGACAGGACGATTCGCAGGAACACGCGATCCTTCCCCCGGCAGCCAGGCTATACCTCGGTACGGTGATCGCCGCCGGCGCGATGCTGGTGATCTGGGGCGCCCTTCAACTCGATTTGGCGCAAAGTACTCGGTTTGTCACGTACCTATCGATGGTTGTTCTGGCCTCGACTCTGAAAGTACGCCTTCCGGGTCTGACCATGACCCTTTCCCTGAGCTTCGTCTTACTGATGGCCGGCGTGATGGTGTTGAGCCTGTCCGAAGTGATCCTGATCTCGGCAACCGCGGGCGTGGTGCAGAGCTTCTGGAACACCGGGCGGCGGCATCCGCGGGCGGTGCAGGTTCTGTTCGCTGCCGCCACACTGGTGTTGAGCACGAGCCTGGGCTTTGTCGTCTGCCGGCTATGGCCGGGGTCCGCGATCGTGGACTCGCTGCCTGTCCTGTTGTTGGCGACCACCCTTGCCTTGTATTTCAGCAACTCGCTTCTGGTATCCGTCGCCAGGTGCCTGGCCGAGGGAACATCGCTCCGTGAGATCTGGCATCAGTGCTGCTTCTGGACCTTCTCTTACTACCTGGTGGGCGCAGCATCCGCTGCGGTGATGGTTCACACGAGTCAATCTGTCGGCTGGCCGCAGTCGTTCTCTGTCTTGCCGCTGATGATGCTCGTCTACGTGTCCTATCGACTCCATGTCGACAGGGCGACACAACCTGTTGGTGGCCGCTAGGAACGGACCGCAGTATTCTAGCGACGCAACGACCTAGCCGAAGCCGGTTCGATCGAAAGGACGCTGCGCAAGCGGTGCCCGTATACTTCCACCATGCCAACGACCCGCCCGCGCCGCACAACGCTTCTTCTCTTTGTCGTTCTCCTGGCGTGCGCTGCGGATCGTCCTTTGGTGGAGGTTTTCGAACAGGGCGATTGGCAACCGGTGCCCTTTCGGATCACCTCGATGGGCGGCCAGTATGCCGCCCCGCGGGTTGGATTCGTGCTGAGGCTCGAGGGACCGTCGGGTCGCCGTTTGACCGTCGAAGGGACCGTCGAAATCGATCCGCGACCGACGCTGGTCGGCGGACGCTGGTTCGACGAAGACGGCTCGACGGTCCGCTCGGGCATACTGTCGTCCGCGGCCGTCGACTATTTCGGCGGCCAGGGCGGGCGACCCTCGCTCGGTGGGCAGTTCACGCTGTCGACCGACGACGCGGCGATCTACCGAATCAACCTACCGCGGACCACGTTGACCGCCGAGCGTTAGCCTGAACATGTGAGCATGGAGTGCGGTGTGCTCCGCGAGTTCCGGAGCCGTGGCCAGCTCGGCAGCAAAGCGCCTCGCGGCTTGATTCAAAGCCGCGCTGGTCGCGCCATAGAACTCAGCCAAGTCGCGGTAAATCGCAAGGTTTTGGACGATGTGACTTTATTTGTTGGGACTGGTCTAAAGTAACCGTACCACTATTGAAAGGCTACGGGTCCGGGAACGGGTCAGAGTCCTTGGCAGACGAGAGGACAACGGCCGGGTTTCGCGGTAAGCGAGGAGTAATGGGCGACTTTAGGGTCAGAGCGAGTCGTGGGGCCAGGAACCGCGAGGGAGAGCCGAGGTCTGAAGCATCGGGGGCGCAGACCGCGAAGTCCGTGCCAACGCGCGACTCGGATCCCGAGCGCGAATCCGGATTCCGGCCTTTCTACGAGAACATCCCCCTGATGTTTTTCAAGATGGACGCAGAGGGGACGGTTCTGTCCGTGAACCGGCAAGGTGCCGAGGAACTCGGCTACGAGCAGGACGAGCTCGTCGGACAATCGGTTCTCCGCGTGTTCCACGAAGACGACCGTCCGGCAGTGTCGCGGCAATTCGCGAAATGCGCCGCGAGCCCTGACGTCGACTCGGCGGTGAAGTGGGAGTTTCGTAAGATCCGCAGGGATGGCAGCACGCTCTGGGTTCAGGAGTCCGTGCGCGCCGTGAGGGAGGCGGACGGGCAAACAGTCGTCCTCGTCGTCTGTGTCGATGTGACCGAGCGGAAGCAAACCGAGCAGCGCTTACTCGAGGAGCAAACCAAGCTACGGGCCCTCCGAACCGAGTTGTCGCGGGTCGAAGAGCGCGAACGCCGACGCATCGCGGTCGGGCTGCACGACAAGATCGGTCAGAATCTGGCGTTTGCAAAGATCAGGCTCGGAGAGATTCGGGACGCGGAGAGCTCGGACGAGGCTCGGCGAACCGCGGAAGCGATCGGCGAGCACCTCGACCAGGCGATCCATGCGACCCGGACGCTGACCTTCGAACTCAGCTCGCCGGTGCTCTACGAGGTGGGGCTCGAGGCGGCGATCCGGCAACTGGCGGATCGGATGGGAGAGCAGAACTCCCTCCGCTTCCGTGTTCGATCGGCCGGCGCGATCCCGGCGCTACCCGAGGACCTGGCTATCGTTATTTATCGAGCCACGGGCGAAGTCCTGCTAAACGCGCGAAAGCACGCGAATTGTAGCGAGGCGCACGTGGCGATCGAGAGGGTGGCAGAGACCGTACGTATCACCGTCCAGGATGACGGGGTCGGGTTCGATGCCGCCGAAATGGGAACCACGTTCAGTCCGAGCGGAGGCTACGGGCTGTTCAATATTCGTGAGCAGATGAAGCAGATCGGGGGTCGATTCGAACTACACTCGACCCCGGGGCGCGGCACGCGTGCCGTGATCGCTTTTCCGCTGAGAATCGAAGACGAGGGCGTATCGTGAGCGTGAGCGTCTTGCTGGTCGACGATCATGGTGTGGTCCGGAAGGGGCTCCGATACCTGCTCGAGAAGGAACCGGACATCGAGGTCGTCGGGGAGGCGGGCGATGGGTTGTCCGCTCTGAAAATGGCCGCCGAAACGTCTCCGGACGTCATCGTCATGGACCTGACGATGCCGGGGATGAATGGTATCGAGGCCACCCGCAGGGTCATCGCCGAGCGAGCCGACGCCAGGATTCTGTGCCTGTCGATGTACTCCGAAAGCCGCTTCGTCGTGGAGATGCTGGAGGCGGGCGCCACGGGCTACCTCCTGAAAGACTGTGCGGATCAGGAACTGGTCGTCGCCATCCGCAAGGTCGTCGATGGGCAGTTGTACCTGTCTCCGAGCGTGTCCGGCGCGGTCGTGGAGGCTTACCGTAATAAGGAGGCCGGTCACGCCTCAACCGCAATCCGGCTGTCCCCGCGCGAGCGCGAGGTGCTGCAGTTGATCGCGGAGGGTCATTCGACCAGGCAGATTGCCGAGAGACTCCACGTGAGCTCGAAGACGGTCTGGAGTCACCGCGAAAACATCATGCACAAATTGCGCATCCAGAGTATCGCCGGGCTGACCAAATACGCGATTAGAAAGGGAATCACATCCTCGACGGGTTAATTCGAGCGGGTCACAATCGGTCTCGGATTTTCTTACCCAGGAAACCGGACAATCGTCCGTAGTGCGGACCCGATATGGTGGGTACAGTATTTAGCAGCGGTTCGGGGGAGGGGCAGTCTGTTCTACCGCATTGACATCAAGCCCAGCGAGCCTCCCTTCTCCGCGACCGCGGGGGGTCAGGATTATCGGTACGTATTCAGCAACCGAGAACTCTCGGGAACAAGTGTCTAAGTGTGTTTTTCAATGGCCGGATCACGGTTTCGGGTTCCGGGGGGAGACGTCCGATGAAACAACGTGTTTTCCTCAGGCCTGTGCGTGTGACTAAGTGATGAAGCCGGATGTCATGGGGTTCGAAGACATAAACCTTGAAGGGGCTGCGCCGTGATGAAGCTGAAGAAGCATTCTGATCTTTCCATCCAAAGGACTGAGACTCGCGTCGACACGTTCGCTGACCGGACGGTGTTCGCGAGGAGGTTGCTCGCTGCGGTTGTCCTCGTCATCGGCGTCGTATTGCTACCGAGCCCCGCCATCGGGCAGGCGCATCCGAACGCTGCGGCGGTCGACGGCCTGCTGGGAGCCCCGGACAACCTGAGCCTGGGAATCGACTGGGCCAGCCTGTTCACGGAAGGCGGCAAGGTTAAGGATGAGGTCGATGCGACCGGTGCTCCCGGTAGGAACCGCGTGGCCGACTTCGAGGACCTCTACGGCGGCATCGATGCCGGCGCTATCGAGGACAACATCTCCGGCGGCGTCATCCTCGATATGTCGAAGATCACCGGCGGGCCCGCGATCGCCCAGTGCGTCGTCCAGAACGGCACGGTCGCGTCGGCGCACGATCTGGGCAACAGCTACATGTACGCCACCTTCAACACTTCCGGCGACCTGGTGGTTTACCTCGGGGTCGAGGCTCA
>JAOTYK010000047.1 GCA_029861955.1 Acidobacteriota bacterium | reverse complement strand
GTCATGATCAACGGTGCACAGATCGTTCTTGCACAGCTCAGCCGAACGGAGACGGCGTGGCGCAAGGCCAACGGGCAGCTGACGGATCGTGTTTCGGAACTCGACACGCTACACGCCATCGGTCGAGAGATCGTCTCGTCCTTGAATCCACAGCGTGTCTTTCGAATTGTCGATCGAGAGACTCGCAAGATCTTCGATGTCGACTTCGTCGTCATCGCTTTGGCCGGACAGGATGAGTCCTCGCTGAAGACCGCGTACCGCCGCGGGCACGAACGGACCGCCGACATCGGTTCGCAACCCGTTCTCGGTGGTCCGATGCTGTGGGTTGCCGACGAGAAGCGGGCACGGAGAATCGACGACCTCGGTCGAGAGTCTCCCGGATCGCGATTCCCCAAGGAGCTCACGCGCTCCGGCATGCAGTCCGCAGTCACCGTACCTCTCATCGTCGAGGATCGCGTCATTGGCGTGATCAGCCTTCAGAGCGAGAAGGTTGGTTGCTTCGACGATCACCAGATGAACCTGCTCACGACCATCGCTCAGCAAGCGGCGATCGCCATCGAGAATGCCCGTCACTACCAACTGGCGACGGTGGATTCGCTAACCGGTTTCTTCGTCCGCGACCATTTCTTCAATCGCCTGGAGGAGGAATTCCAACGCGTCGGACGCTACGGCGGCAGCTTCACACTCCTGATGGTCGATATGGATGGGTTCAAGTCCATCAACGATCGCTACGGGCATCTGGCCGGAGATCGCTATCTTCACGCGATCGCTGAGACGATTCGCAACGAGCTTCGGGCCGCGGACATCTGCTGTCGATACGGCGGGGACGAGTTCTGCTTCTTGCTGCCGGAAACAAACCTCGATGCGGCCAAGACTATTGCCGAACGTATACGAACCGCCGTCTCCGAGAAGATCGTGGGCGATCAGGGCGCCGTCCTTCGCGCGACGGTCAGCATCGGCCTGGCAACCTATCCCGATCATCCCGCTGAGGATCTCCACGGATTACTGAGGAACGCCGACGAAGCCCTCTACCGGGCCAAACGCGCAGGTAGGGATCGCGTGGTTCCTTTCGCCGCCTAGTCCCCGAAGTACTCGGTGACATCGAAACCCGTCCGTTCCTCGAACCTCTCATACAACGCCGGGATTTCGCCGCTGGGGCGATCGAGCAGTATCTTCTCGATCCGTGCCATCGGGACGAATAGAACGGACGGCCCGCCGATACCGAGATCGTCCCTCTCGACCTGGGCGACCCAGTCATCGAATGAAGACAGGTCAACTCCCTCTACGGTCGCGCCGGATGGATCCATCGCACGCAGCATTCCCCATAACTTCTCCTGGGGATCTCTTAGATAGAGCAGCACAGGCGCACCCGGTGCGACGACATTCGGCAATGCCTTTTGCTTGTTCGTGGTGAGTTCGCACAACTCCACGAGAACCCCGCCGGTGGCCCGGGGATGCACGAAGGCGACCTTGTGCCCCCCTGCCCCGATACGTGGCGCCTCACCGACGAGCGGAACGCCCTTCTCCCGCAGTCGCCGGATCAGCTCCGAGAGATCGTCGACCTCGAAGTTGACATGGTGGATTCCCTCTCCGCGCTTCTCGATGAACCGCGCGATCGTCGAACCACTGTCCGTCGCCTCCAGCAGTTCGAGATTCGATTCGCCCACCGGAAGGAACGCGACCTGGACCTGCTCTCCCAGGACCGTCTCCCGCCCGACCACGTCGAGACCCAGAATTTCGGACCAGAACGGCAGCCGCTCGTCGATCGAGCCGACGGCCAACCCAATGTGATCGATCTTGCGAATCATGATTCCTCCAGTTCGATTCGACGCATCAATCGGTCCACCACCGAGTAGGGATCCTCCTGCCGCTCGGCGACAAGCCCGATCGACCGATCCCACTCCTCGGCCACGGCGGGCAATGCAAGCACGTGACGCAGCAAACGATCCGTCAGCACGGCATGCAATCGCGCAGAGGCTCGCTCCAGGCTCCGTGTCCGACGCCCCTGCTCCGCGACGTCCGCGCCCAGCTCCAGGAGGATCGCCTGCAGCTCGGGGATCCCCTCTCCGGTCACCGCGACCGTCTTCAGGATCGGCGGCCTGGGCCGCGGCCCCGTGTCAACGAGAGAGAGCATGTACTTCAGGTCGGCGTCTAGACGGTCCGCACCGGGGCGGTCGGACTTGTTGATGACGAAGATGTCGGCGATCTCCAGGATCCCGGCCTTGATCGCCTGGATATCGTCGCCCATACCCGGCACGAGGACAACGACCACCGAGTCGGCGGTCTTGACCACCTCGACCTCGTCCTGCCCCACGCCGACGGTCTCGACGAGGATCGGGTCGTAACCGGCAGCATCCATGAGATCGATGGCGTCGTTGGTCGTTCGTGACAACCCACCAAGATGACCGCGAGTCGCCATCGAGCGGATGAACACGTCGGCATCCATGGCGTGTTCCTGCATGCGAACTCGATCGCCGAGGATCGCGCCGCCGGAGTAGGCGCTTGAAGGATCCACCGCCACGACACCGACGCGTTTGCCGGCTGCGCGGTAATCCTTGATCATCTGATCGACGAGACTCGACTTCCCGGCACCCGGCGATCCCGTAAGTCCAATCACGCTCGCGCGACCGGTACGAGAGAAGACCGCACGCAGGACATCCCGCGCAGCCGGTGCATTCTCCTCGACCATGGTGATCGCACGGGCGAGCGCACGGGTCTCACCGGCCAAAACTCTGTCCGCCAGACTACGGGACATGGAACCCTCAGAAGCTCTTCAGCAGTTCCCGGGCGATCACAATTCGCTGGATCTCGCTGGTTCCCTCACCGATCGTACACAGCTTCATATCGCGGTAGAACTTTTCCACGGGGAAGTCCTTGACGTAGCCGTATCCGCCGAAGATCTGCAACGCCTTGTCGGCGACCTCGACACCTATCTCCGATGCGAACAGCTTCGCCATGGCGGCATCGCGAGTCACCGGCATGCCGCTGTCCTTGAGCCATGCAGCCCGGTAGATCATCAGAGCGGCGGCCTCGATCTTGGTCGCCATATCGGCAAGCATGAACCGAATCGCCTGAAAGTCGGCGATCGGTTTGCCGAATTGAGTCCGTTGTTTTGCGTAGCGGGCGGCCGCCTCATAGGCCCCACGGGCCATCCCCAGGGCCAACGCCGCGATCGAAATCCGACCCCCGTCAAGGATCTTCATCGCGTCGATGAATCCCATGCCGCGCTCCCCTATCAGCTGGTCGGCCGGGATGCGACAGTCCTGCATGATGACCTCGGACGTGTCGGAGGCGCGAAGCCCCATCTTGTCCTCTTTCTTGCCGGGGGTGAATCCGGGTGTTCCCTTTTCGACGACGAACGCGGAGATGCCCTTGTTGCCCTTCTCCTTGTCCGTCACGGCGAACACCACCACGACATCGCCGACCGTGCCATGGGTCGTGAACGTCTTGGCGCCATTCAGCAACCACTGATCCCCGTCCAGGACTGCGGTGGAACGGGTCCCGGAGGCATCGGAGCCGGCGGTCGGCTCCGTGAGACTCCAACCACCGATCCACTCCCCACTCGTCAGTCGGGGAAGGTACGTTTGTTTCAGTTTGTCGCTGCCGGCGATGTAGATGTGGTTGGTGCAGAGGCCATTGTGGGCCGCGACGGAGATGCCCACCGAGCCATCGACCCGCGACAACTCCTCGACCACCAGGGCGTACTCCATGTAGCCAAGGCCGGCACCGCCGTAGGACTCCGGAAACATGATGCCGAGCAGACCCAACTCACTGGCCTTGCGAATAATCTCCCGTGGGAACTCCTGCGCCTCGTCGTACTTCATGATATCGGGCGCGATCTCGCGTTCGGCGAATTCGCGAACCGTGCTACGGAGCAGTTCCTGGTCTTCGGTCAGACTGAAATCCACTTCATCACTCCAGAATTCAGGGAAATATCCGCATTATGGCACACGGTGCTAGAGCGGCTTCCAGGCCTCGCGGATCTTGTCGCATGCGGCGTCGAGGTCGGAATCGTCCACATCCAGATGGGTCACGAATCGAACCCGTCCCGGTCCCATGCTTCCGGCCAGCAGGCCACGATCGTGGAGACCCTGAAGGAACGCTCGATCCAGCGACGGGTCGTCGAGTTCGGCGATCACCATATTCGTCTCGACCTCACCGGACAGACCCATTCCGGGCAGCTCCGACAGACACACGGCGATGCGTTGCGCGCGGCGATGATCGTCGACCAGCCGCTCGCGATGATGATCCAGGGCCCAGAGACCCGCGGCCGCGAGGATCCCGACCTGCCGCATGCCCCCACCCAGCCGTTTGCGGATAACCCGCGCCTCCTCGATGAACGACGCCGAGCCACAGAGCATCGAGCCGACCGGTGCGCCCAGCCCCTTCGAGAGACAGAACATCACGCTATCGAACCCGGAAACCAGATCGGAAACATCTCGACCGAGAGCATGCGCCGCGTTGAAGACCCGCGCGCCGTCCAGGTGCAGCGCGACTTCGCGCCCCTGGGCCATCGTCTGCAACTCCGACACGGCAGCCAGGGGCAGCACGCGTCCACCGGCGTGCGCGTGCGAATTCTCCAGAACGAACAGACGCACCCTGGAGATGTCGTACTCGGGGGGTGCAGAGAGAATGGGTCGTACGTCCTCCTGAGACGGCAGACCGCCGACGCCGACGAGCGTCTTGACCTGTGCCCCGGAGATGGCCGCCATGGCCCCGAGTTCGTACAGGACGACATGACTGCCCTCCTCGGCGAGGACCTCGTCGCCCGGACTCGTCGCAAGGTTGATCGCAATCTGGTTGCCCATCGAGCCACTGGGGACGAAGAGGGCCGCTTCAAGCCCCACGATTCCTGCGGCACGTTCCTCGAGGGCCCTCACGGTCGGGTCCTCTCCGTAGACGTCGTCACCGACCTCGGCCGTCGCCATCGCACGACGCATCTCCGCTGTCGGGCGGGTCACCGTATCGCTACGGAGATCGATCACCGGACGGACTCGATGGTCGCGCTGGGCAGCCACCCGCTGAGTCCATTGGAGAGTGAGACCTGCGACCAATCGTTGCGCTCATCACGAAGCTCGACGGTCAGCCCCTCGTGCACCGTAAACAACGTCGCATTATTTCTCCCCGGCCCTCCGAGCACCTCAACCGCCGTAACCTGAACCACCGCGCGCTCCGTTCCGACCAGCCGCTTCCAGGTCACGTACCAGGAGGCCCCGGTGAGGGCCAGCAACAGCACGAGGATGGCCAGGATCCAACCGATGCGCGCCTTGAAGCCGTCACGTCGGGCCAGGCCGACGACGATGACCAACAGCAACAGCCACCAGAGACCGAGTGCCAGCCACCCGTGGAGGGTGGTCCCGATCCCGTTCTGGAGGCGAATGGCGTACGCCAGGCTCGCCGGTACGGGCTCGGGATCAATCCGATCGAGACAGAAGGACTTTGCGTACTCCAGATTCTCGCGAATCTCCCTGTCGTTGGGAGCCAGGAGCACGGCACGCTCGTAGTGCAGGATCGCCTCGCCTCGACGATCCTGCCGGAACAGCGCGCCGGCGAGGTTGTATTCCACGACCGGGTCGCGAACCCGGTAGAGCAACAGACTCTCGTACGCGGAGACGGCGTCGTCATAGCGCCCATCGGCGTAGGCCTCGTTGGCTCGAGAGAAGACCTCCTCGGCGGTCTCGGCACGAACGTGCGTGCACGGCGCGACGACGAACACGCCGAGCAAGACGACCCATCGCGCCAGGACCCTCAGTTCCATCCGCGCTCCACATCGTTGACCACACGAAGCGCCTGCTCCAGCAGTTCCTCTCGACGCTCGGCCCGTGAGGACGCCGGGACGAATCGCGCGTAGTCACACTGCTCCAGGACACTTCGGAACTCCCGACGCAACTCGGGGTCGATGTCGCGAGACGCCAGTAACTCCTCCGCGAGCTCGTAGGTCATTCCGGATGCGGATCGGTCGAATCGGTCGGCGACGTAATCCACCAGGGCCCGGGCCATCTGCTCGTGGTACGTGGCACCGTCCAGCTGGGAGCCGCCTTTGCGGAGAGAGGCGAGCGCCTTGCGGGCACGACTGAACGCGCGTCGAGATCGCAGTAGACCGCGATCTTGACGAAGTCGCTCCTGCCGTCTGCCGAACCAGACGAGGAGTGGCGCCAGCACCATCGGGGTCGCCGCCGCAACGACATATGCACGCCCACGACCCTGAGTGTCCGCGTATCGCAGTCCACCCTCCAGTCGCTTCAAATAGTGCAGGTCTTTACGACGAGGACGCAGTTGAGTCCGCGTCGTGCCGTCGTCCCGTGTGCCCGTACCCCGATCGACGGTCAGCGGGATCGGTGTCGAACGAGCGACCCGGTACTCGCCGGCGTCTGGATCGAAGTAGGGAAACTCGATCGCCGGTACCTCGAGAGTCCCCGGAGTCAAGGGCACCAGGACCCATTCCCACGTACGCTGGGACTTACTTGGATTGCCGATTTCGAATCGACGTTCGACCACCCGCGGGTCGAATGCCTGCAGGTCGGGCGACAGTCGCAACTCAGGCGTCTGCACGGTCTGCAACGACCCCGCACCGCTGAGGGTGAGTAGAAGCGAGACGGCATCGTCGACGGCGGCCTCGGCGCGGTCCAGGCTGGAGCGCGACGAGAATGAGCCGACGAGACCGTCGAAACCGTCGGGGGCTCCGCCAGGGAGGGTGCGAACACGCAATTTCAACGGATCACTCTCACGGATGACCCGTCGCGATCGTGTCGAGAATCCAAAGAAATCTCGTCGGCCGACCGGGACGGAGAGCTGGATGATGTACTTGCCCAGGTCGAACTCCCCGGCCTGGGACGGGACGATCACCCGGCGCTGTAGCGGGTAGACGAGGTATCGACGGCTACCGAGAACCCGTGTTTGACGCTCACGATCAGGGTCAACCTTGTCGCTCTCGACCCACATCCCCTGGCCCTCGAACTCCGGCTGCTCGACGTAGTTGAGGTTGGACACGCCCTGCTGTGCTGCATAGAGCGACAGCTCAAGCGAGACGGCCTCACCGACCCAGACGTCGTTCTTTCCGAGGCGGGCCTCGATGAAGATGTCGGGCTCGTCCGGAGTTGCGGATGCTGCGGTCCCGGTAGGTGGCGGCGGATTGCGCAACTTGCTCGCGGCCACTTCGAACTGAATGTTGCCGACGTCGTATTCCTCACCACTGATCCGAATCTTGAACGCCGGGATCTCCGCCTTTCCCGGTCCCTCGGGTAGAAGCGACCAGATCAACCGGTGGTCGCTCGAGGTCTTCCCGTTAACCCACGAATGGTTCGTCTGCGATGACGGACCTCCGATCACCCGCAGGTTCTTCATCGGCGGAAGGACACCCACCTCCACCTCCGGCGCGACGGTCCCGACGATCTGCACGATCAACTGGACCGGCTGGGAGTCCTCGATCCCGCGATCCGGCTGGATCGCCGTTCGGACCTGGAATGTCTCCGCCGCGACGGGTGCGCTCACCAGCGCACAGATCGCGAGGATCACGAGCGCGAATCGGATCACCAGTCCTTCTCCCGATTCTTCCCCTTACTTCGGACCTTGCTCTTGCGGTGCTCCTTGAGGTTCTCCTGCTCGAGCGCGGCGACACCGTCCAGGAGACGTTCGGCCTCCTTCTCGGACATCTCGCCGGCAGCGGATTGCCCTTTCCCGGCCTCTCCCTCGCCGGATTCCGACTCACCCTGCTCGGACTGCCCGCCCTGTCCCTGTTCGTCCCCGGAGTCGGACGGCTCGCCGGACTCCTGCGAGTCCTGAGACTCATCCTCGGACGTCTGGTCTTCGGACGATGACGGATCTTGCTGCTCGCCGTCCTGCTCTTCGTCCGACCGGGACTCGTCTTCACCCTCCTGCGAATCCCCCTGCCCCTGCTGAGGCTCCTGTTCACCATCCTCGGAATCCGAGGGATCGTCGGAAGGTTGCTGGTCGGATTGCTGCTCCTGTGCCTGCATGGCGCGCACGGCCAGCTCCAGATTGCGTTGGGTGGGAGCGTCCCCGGGTGCCGCTCGGAGAGCCCTCTCGTAGGCCTCGATCGCCCCCGGCCACTCCTGTTGCTCGAAGCGCGCGTTGCCGAGATTGAACGACGCAGCTGCCTCGAGCTCCGTGCTGGGAGACGAAAGCAGCGAGCGCCGATAGGACTCCGCCGCGCCTTCAAAGTCCCCCTGCCGATAGAGCACATTTCCGATGTCGTAGAACAGCTCCGGCGCTTCGGGGCTATCGGTCTGCGCATCGGTGTACGAACGCAGTGCGGATTCCAGATCTCCCGAGTTATAGGCCTCATTGCCGGCTTCGGTCTTGCGGTGTGCCGAACCGCCGACTCCCAGCACGGAGGCCATCAACAGAACAACCGAGAGGACAGACGCGCTACTCATCGAATCCCCCCTCCGTCACGGACACCCGTCACGCGACGCTCGGGTACCAACAGAACACCGATCAACGCGGCGATCGCCACGGCCAGAGGATACTGGAACCTCTCTTCATACCTGGCCCGCAGGACGGCGCCGAACTCTCCGTCGTCCAGGTTGGCCAGTTCGCTGATGATCTCGCCGATCTCGACTCCGCTGACGGTTGCCCGTTGATACGATCCACCGGTATCGAACGCGATGCTCTCGAGGGTCTCCTCCACGAGCCGCGTGGTCACGATCCGATCGTCGCGATCCGTCTTGTAACCGATACCATTGCCTTTTGCGTCGCGAAGCGGAATCGGCGCCCCCCGGGACGTCCCGGTTCCGATCGCATAGATTCTTACGCCTCGCTCGCTGTATTTGTCTAACACCGCCTCCAACTCGCCCTCGTGATCCTCGCCATCCGTGAGAAGGACGACCGCTCGCGACCTCGAGAATTCATCTTCATCGTCCCCGAATGAGGCCAGCGCCAGCGACATGGCCTCGGCCATCGCGGTCCCCGGGATGGTTACGGCCTCCGCATCGATCGGTTCGAGAAACAGTCGAACCGCCCCGTGGTCCAGCGTCAGCGGACATGCGATCGTCGCTTCGCCGGCGAACGTAACCAGCCCCACCCGCTCACCGGGCAGTGACGTCAGTAGACGCTCGATCTTACGCTTCGCCTGCGACAGACGACTCGGAGGCAGATCCTCCGCCGCCATACTCAGCGAAGTATCCAGCACCATGAATACATCCGAACCCCGCCGTTCGACCGACTCGACTCGGGTACCCCACTGCGGCCGGGCAGCCGCGAGGATCGTCGCAACGAGAACGACAACCCAGAGGATGGTCTGGACGGTGCGCCGATGATGACTCACTTCTGAGCGGAACCGTTCGAGCCACACGTCACCGCCCGCGAAACGCCGAAGGGCGCCGAGCCGACGACGACGGACCCACACGCCAAGCAGAAGCAGGACGGGCACCATCAGGAGCCACCCCAGTTCCTCCGGTGATCCGAACCGAATCATGGAATCTTCCGCAGTCGGGTGCTCGAGAGCAACCGCTCGAGAAACAGAGTGATCAACGCCGGCAGCAGGAACCAGTGAAAGAGTTCGGCATAGAGAATTCGCTCGCGACTCTCGATCTCGGTCTTCTCCAGTTGATCGATGGTCTCGAAGACGTGTTTCAGACCGTCGGGATCCTTCGCGTTGAAATACTCGCCGTCCGTCCGTTCGGCGATCTCCTTCAGCGTCTCCTCGTCCAGCGGGAACCGTTGCCGCTGACGGCGTCCACCGAAGTTGTCCGGATTGACGTAGGTCACCCAGTCGTTACTACCCACACCGATCGTGTACACCCGGATACCCAACGCCTTGGCCGCATCCGCAGCATCCCGTGGGGCGATCTGTCCGGTGTTGTTTTCGCCATCGGTCAACAACACCACGAGGCGACTCTTTGCCTCGGAGTCTCGCAACCGGTGCACCGCCGTCGCCAGGCCGATTCCGATGGCCGTTCCATCGAGTTCGCGGGTCGCAAAGTCCACCTGACCGAGGAACTCCGCCAGCATCGTGTGATCCAGCGTCAGCGGGCAACGGGTGCTGGCCACTCTCGAGAACGCCACCAGGCCGATCCGATCCGTCGTTCGGCCGGCGACAAACTGCTCAATCATCTGCTTCGCCACGCCGAGTCGGTGATCGGGCTGAAAGTCCTCACCACGCATCGAGTTCGACACATCGAGTGCGATGACGATATCCACACCCAGCGTTCGGATCGTCTCCAACCTCGACTCCGCCTGCGGGCGGGCGATCGCCAGGATCATCAGTCCCGCCGCAAGGAGTCGCATCCACGGCAACCAGCCGTTGATGACGATCCATGGGTTGCGTAGCGCCCGAAGGCGCTCGCCCGCCAGGGGAAGCGAAAGTCGGCTCACTCCCCGCCCGGGACGCCGGATCAACCGGTACACGACGGGCAACAGCAGAACCAGAGCGGCCAGTGCCCACGGAGTCGCCAGCCGCATCGTCACGACGCCTCCTCCTGTCGGACCGCTTGCGGCCGCGTCTGGTCCACCAGACGATAGACAGCCTCGATGCTTTGCTTGCACGCATCGCTGTCGGGACGCGAGCGGGCGAATTTGACTCGATCGGCCTCCTGGAGAATCTCCACCAGATCCGACACGGCCGCGTCCGGAGCACCGACGTCCGCAAGACCCGGGCGAACCTCCGCGGTGGTCCGCTCCATCAGATCCACACGGTACCTGCCACTCACGTACCACTTCACGATCCGTGAGAGCTCCGCGTAGAACAGATCGATCCGACCGTTCTCGGGAAGACGCTGATCCAGGAGGCGCTGGAGTTCCTGATAGACCCACTCGTGAGGAGCCATCCTCTGGAACGGATCGGTCGGCATCTCGACGGCGACAAGCTTCTGCCCGTAGCGTCGCTGGACGTACCAGATGACCAACGCGACGAGGAGCAGGAGAAACAGGATGCCCCCTGCAATCCAGAGCGCGGTGTAGTCCGGCGAGATCGATGCCGGCGCCTTCAGGTCCGCCTTCTCCGGCTCACCGGTGTCCCATTCTTCCCCATCCACGACACTGGTCACCTGGACCAACGTCTCGGCTACCTGAAGAAACCCCTCGCCGCCATCCCCATAGGAGAAGGTCAGCTCGGGAATCACGTGCTCACCGGTTCGGAAGACCCGGATCGTCGCATTCCACACCCAGACGACCTGATCCTCGGCGGTCGCCGACGATGGCGTCCAACTGGATTCCACGACCTCGAAGGGACCGAGAGCGTTCGACGACGGCGGCGGATCGAAGGTCGTCCCCGACGGCAAGGTAATCGTCACGGTGACGGAGAGCGGATCGCCGACGGCAATCGACTCCGGCTCCACGGCGATCGAAACACCCGTCTCGGCACCCACGAGCGACGTCGCCGTCAAGACGACGACGAACCATGCGATGACGACGCGCATCCAGCCCACGAATCAGCCTCCCGACCGCATCGCTCGACGCGCGCGCTCGCGGAAGAAACGCGCCAGCGGTTTCTCGTAGTCCTCGTCGGTGGACAGGTTGAGCAGGTCCATGCCGATTCGGCGAAACGAATCGACAAGCAAATCGCGTCTCACGCTCTCGGCGCGACTGTAGGCCGATCGAACCGACGCGCTGGAGGTATCGATTAGACCGGTATCGCCTGTCTCGGGGTCTCGCACCGAGACAAGCCCCACCGGCGGGAGTTGTTGTTCCCTTGGGTCCGAGACCGCGATTCCGACCATGTCATGCTTGCGGGCCAGCACACGAAGCGTCTTCTCGTAGCCCTGGTCCTGAAAATCCGAAATCAGGAAGATCACCGCACGCTTCGCGACGACCCGCTGCAGATACTCGAGTGCGGTACGGATCGAGGTGCGACGCCCTTCGGGTTCCGCCGTCAGCACCTCGCGGAGAACACGCAACCCGTGCTCGCGACCCTTGCGTGGAGCCAGAAAGGTCTCGACGCGATCGGTGAACAGGATCAGCCCGACCCGATCGTTGTTGCGAATCGCAGAGAACGCCAGAAGCGCCGCGATCTCCGCCGAACGCTGAGCCTTGGTTTCCGTCGCGGTTCCGAATCGCTCGGACCCGCTGGCGTCCACAACCAGCAAGACCGTCAGCTCACGCTCCTCCGTGAACTTCTTCACGTACGGATGCGCGGAGCGCGCCGAGACATTCCAGTCGATCGTTCGAACGTCGTCTCCGGCCATGTACTCTCGGACTTCCGAGAACTCCATCCCCCTCCCACGAAACACGGAGTGGTAGGAGCCGGCCAGACTGTCCTGAATCAACCGGCGTGTTCGGATCTCGAGCCGCCTTACGCGGCGCATGACCTCCCGTGGATTCATGGAACCTCTACGGCATCGAACACCCTTCGCACGATATCGTCCGAGGAGATCGCCTCGGCCTCTGCCTCGTAGGAGAGGATCAGTCGATGCCGCAACACGTCGCCACCGATCGCCTTCACATCTTCCGGCGTCACGAAACCACGTCCGCGGATGAACGCGTGTGACCTCGAGGCGGCCATCAGGCCGAGCGTGGCACGAGGCGACGCGCCGTACTGGAGCAGCCCTTCCAGATCGAGTTCGTAGGCGGAGGGTTCCCGCGTCGCGTGGACGATCCGGACGATGTAGTCTCGCACTCGATCGTCGACATAGATCGCCTGGACCGCCTCCTTCGCGCGGGACAGGGCCTCCAAGTCGAGGATCGGCTCGATGGACGGAGTCTTGCCGTCACCCATGCGATCGAGGATCTCCCGTTCATCGGCCATCGAGGGGTAGTCCAGCTTCACCTTCATCATGAATCGATCGACCTGCGCCTCGGGGAGTGGGTACGTACCCTCCTGCTCGATCGGATTCTGGGTTGCGAGGACGAGGAACGGCTTCGGTAGCGGGTAGGTCGTTTCGCCGATCGTCACCTGTCGTTCCTGCATCGCCTCGAGGAGTGCCGACTGCACCTTCGCCGGTGCCCGATTGATCTCATCGGCCAGGACGAAGTTCGCGAATAGCGGTCCCTTTCTGGGGACGAACTCGCCATCCTTCTGATTGAAGATCAATGTGCCGGTGAGATCGGCGGGAAGGAGGTCGGGTGTGAACTGCACCCGTTGGAAGCTGCCGTGTACCGCGGCGGCCATGGTCCGCACCGCCAGGGTCTTGGCCAGACCGGGCACTCCTTCAAGAAGTAGATGCCCATCCGAGAGCAGGCCGATCAGCATCCTGTCCAGCAGATACCGTTGGCCGACGATGACCTTGCGAACCTCCGTGAGGAGCCGCTCGACGCCTCCGGATTCTCGCTGAACCCACTCCTGAACCGATTGTACGTCTCCGTTCTGCATTCGAGCCCTCGAATTCTTCTTGCGCGGAGCGCCTTAGCTATTGGGGAATAAGAAGTTACGGATTCTACGAGCGGTCCCGGGGCCTGTCAAACGGGGAGAATCCGGCCCGGGTGGACGATCGGCGATCGAAAACCGATATTCCGGAGGGGACGGTCCCGAGGAGTCGGGGCGGGATCACGGGGACGACGATGCAATCAAAACTCGGCGCCGGATTCATCCTGGTCGCGTTCCTCTACCTACTGGTAGGCCTGTCGGTTCCCCGACTTCAGTTCCCGGCCATCGCATCCACGATGCTGACCGCGAGCCTCTACCTGGTCATCGGCCTCGGGGTCGCATGGCTCCTCTCCCGAAAGATCAATCGACGACTGAGTCATCTCGCACGTATCGCGGCGCTCGTCCGCGATGGGGACCTGACGCAGACGGTACCGGTGGACGGCGACGACGAAATCGCTGAACTCGGACATACGCTGCAGGTGATGTCCGACAGTCTTCGGAAGATCGTCGTGGAGGTTCAGGACACCTCGAGTCAGATCAACGACTCCACGGTCCGACTCCTCCACTCGTCGGAGTCCGTGACTCGCGCCACGAACGACATCGCTCATTCCACCGCCATGATCGCCCACGGCGCCGAGGAGCAAGCGACGCAGGTCACGAAGACCTCCGAGGCGACCCGGTCGTGGGCCGATGTCGCCGGCGAGATGGCCGAACACGCGGAACAGGTTCATCGCATGGCACGCGAGGCCAATCGCCGCGCCAGTCGCGGGCGGACCGACGCGCAGGTCGCGGCCAAGGGAATCGAAGACTGGAAGACGCGCAACCTCGCGGCTGTCGAGGCGATGGAGAGTCTTCGCGGACAGGCGAGCGAGATCGGCAGCCTCATCGGCTCGGTCACATCCATCTCACACCAGACACAGTTGCTCGCCATCAACGCGGCCATCGAAGCCGCTCGTGCCGGTGAAGGGGGGCGCGGCTTCGCCGTCGTCGCCGACGAGGTCAGCCAGCTCTCCGACAGCGTGCGACACTTCGCCAAGCAGATCTCGAAAATCAGTCACGAGATAACCGACCGGGCCCGAACGCTGGGCGACCAGATTCGCGACACCGCCCAGTCCTCGGAGATGGTCGTCACCCGCCTCGACGATTCCCTCGCGTCGTTCGGCGAGATCCTTGAGTCCGTCGAGGGGACCGAGACCCAGGCTTCGCGAATCAACGACGCCAGCGAGAAGCAACGCACCTCGGCCGGTCAGGTTGTCGGGGCACTGCAGAGCATCTCGGAGATCGCCGACCGAAACTACCGTGGCAGCGAGGAGACCTCGGTCGCCACCCAGGGTCAAACCCAATCGGTGCAGACGATGTACGACTCCGTGCGTGGCCTCGCCGATACATCCCAGACCCTTCGCGATCTGGTCTCCGTCTTCAAGATCGGTCCACGGTGAACACCCACGCGACGACGGCCAGCGCGCCCCGGCTACAGCCCGCGCTTTGCTTCGATCTCGGCGTCGAGCGCTACGCCATCAGCCTGGATCGGGTCTGCGGTGTTGGGGCCCTCGAACGCGTCGAGCGTGTGCCCGGAACTCCCCCCGGCGTCTTCGGCCTCTGGAACCGGGGCGGACGAATCTATACCGTCATCGATCTTCCGGGCCTACTCCTTCGCGATAGCTGGAGCGGCGAGAGCTGGGCGGTCCGACTGGTACGTCCGTTCCCCTACCTTGCGCTCCGCGTACCGGCGAGTCTTCGGAGTCAGAACATGCCGCTCGTGGCACCCGGAGAGACTTGGCTGACGACGTTTCGATACGGCGGGCGAAGGACTCACCGCATCGAGATCCAGCCATTGGTTGAACTCCTCGAGCCGCAGGCACGGAGCTATTGATGGACCCCGGCAGGCTCAAGGAGCTGTTCCTGGAGGAGTCCCGGACCCACCTCGACACCGCCTACGAACAGTTCGCCACGCTCATGACGGCCGAGAAGCCGGCTCTCGCCATCGGCGCTCTTCTGCGCAGCTCCCACTCCCTCAAGGGGATGGCCGCCACGATGGGCTACGAGCCGATGGTCGAGCTGGCCCATGCACTTGAGGATCGATTCGAGATCATGCGGGACGAGGCGCTGAGCCTCGACGAGGTTCAGGAGGGGGCCTGTCGCACGGCTCTGGCGCTCCTCGCCGTGATGATCGACCAGGCCGAGTCCGGACAGCCCAGCCCTTCACCCGAAGCGCAGACCATCGTGGCACAGCTCCGGCGGCCTCTTCTGCCGACCGCTCAAACGCCGGAGCGTAAAGAGGACGAGTCGCCTCAACGCCCTCCCGTCTCGGAACCCGCCGTGGCGAAAGCGTCGTCCGCCGACGCGGCGCCGCGGTCCTGGCGTGTCGAGTGCTCCCTCGAGCGTGGCGACCCACCCCGTGCCGCGATCCGCGCGCTGAAACGATTGGCGGAGGTCGGGACGATCGACACGATTCACCCGCCACGAGTCAGTGGAGACCCGTCCGAGGTCAGCTATCGGATCCAGGTCACGCTGCTCCATCCCGGCCCTCACCATCAACTGGAACGTCAGCTCGGAGCTCTGTTCGCGGACGCCCCCCTGATCATCGAGCCCCAGTCCACCCAGCCGAAGGGAGTGGTCGAACGATCCGGAACCGGCGGCTGGTGTAGGGTCCATTCGGAGGACATCGACCGGGCATTCTCGGCCGTACGCGATCTGCTCCAACATCAGGAGGGTCCCTTCGAGGCCGACCGCATGCGGCGGACGGCACGCGGCGCCTACGCCTCGATGCGACGCCTGCGCCTGATCGAGTTCTCCGAGATCTCGACCCGGTTGCACGCGACGGTGCAACAGGCACTCTCCGATACCGGGCGCCAGGCGGAGCTTCGTATCGAGGGCGGAGAAGAACGACTCGACCGATCGAACCTAGAAACACTCCTGCCGTCCCTCCAGCACCTGCTGCGAAACGCAGTGGCACACGGAATCGAACCACCGACGACTCGCGAGGGTAACGGCAAGCCGGCCAGAGGCGCGATCGTGGTTCGGCTCAGTCGCCGAGATCGCTACTGGCGTTTGACGGTGCGGGATGATGGACACGGTATCGATACCGCAGCACTCAGAGTCCTCGCCGTCGAACGCGGCCTCCTGGATGCATCACGAGCGCAGGCCGCCCCCGAGACCGTCATCCGTGATCTCGTCTTCCGCCCGGCATTTTCAAGCCGCGAGGACGTCGACACGCTCTCCGGAAGGGGCGTCGGACTCGATGCCGTCAAACATGCCATGGAGAGTCTCGGCGGGCGCGTTGACTTCGAATCGCAGCCCGGGGTCTACACCGAATTCGTCTGTGAGTACCCGCAGCAGTCGTCACTCCAACAAGCCCTCGTGGTTCGCAGCTCCGAGAGTCACTACGCGTTTCCTCTGGACTGTGTCAACCGTGTCGTCGACATCGAAGGCCTCACTTCCGAGCCGGGTCGACAGGTCGGGCTCCAGGAGTGGCTTGGCATCGACGATTCCAGACGGACGAGTAGCGAGAACTACGCCGTGGTGATCCACGACGAGGACGGCCCGATTGCGATTCGCGTCGACGATGTCCTGGGTCGACGGGAACTTCTGACCCAACCGGTCGGACCACCCCTCTCCCGATTGACGCCGTACAGCCTGTTCGCGACACTCGAGGACGGCTGCGTCGTCATGGTGCTCGACCTCACACGGATTGACGAGACCGGCTATCATCGCGAGCGATGACCTCGTGTGAAATCAGATGAATGACCTGCCACCGGCCAGACGGTCGCTGGGTCAGAACTTCCTCATCCGTGCAGGCGCGATTCAGCGGATCGTGGAGTCGTTGGATGACGACGCCGGCCCACCTCGCGTCGTCGAGATCGGACCGGGTCGCGGCGCCTTGACCGAGCCCCTGATCCAGGCCGCCGGGACGATCGTTGCGGTCGAGGCCGACAAGATGCTCGCGGCAACGCTACGCGAGCGATTCGGCGCCTCTCTACGACTGGAGGAAGGCGACATCCTCCGGCAGCGATTCTCGGATCTGTTCGGGCGTCTGGAGCCCACGCCCGGCCTCCGTCACGTTGTCGGCAATCTCCCGTACAACATCTCGAAGCCGATCGCGATGATGCTGGTCGACCAATGCGATGCCGTCGACCGCGCGGTGGTCATGTTCCAGCAAGAGGTCGCCGACCGCTTTCTCGCCGGTCCAGGAGATAGCGCTTACGGTCCCCTGACCATTCTGACGGGCTGTCTCTATCGAGTCCGGCGGCTGATCGAGCTGCCTCCCAGCGCGTTCAGACCGCGGCCCCGTGTCCACTCGACCGTCGTCGCCTGGAACCGGCTTGGCTCGTCACCGTTCGACGATCCCACACGGCGACAGCGGCTCAAGGACTGTCTACGGGCCTGCTTCGCTCAGCGACGCAAGACCCTGCGAAACAACCTTCGTTCGAGTGGTCGGGGCGTCGAGCAGCTCGACACGCTGCTGAAGGAGCTGGATCTGTCCGGCGATGAGCGAGCGGAGAGCCTGGCTCCCGAGATCTTCTACGCGATGGCCGAGCGTTGGACGCAGCCTTGACCTTGCTATAATCGCGCGTTCCATCCATGAGCCCAACCAACCCGACAGACCGCCAACTCCAGATCGTTCCTCTCGGGGGGGTGGCGGAGTTCGGCAAGAACACGATGGTCTACCGCTGCGGAGACGACGCGATCATCGTCGACGCCGGCATGATGTTCCCGGGAGACGAGCTACCCGGCGTCGACACGGTCGTCCCCGACTTGAAATATCTGACGCAGTGCCCCCGGATCCATGGCCTGATTCTGACTCACGGGCACGAAGATCACGTTGGCGGGGTCCCACACCTCCTCAGGCAGCACCCGACGATCCCGATCTATGCCACCGACCATGTCCGGGAAATCCTTCGCATCCGACTCCAAGAGCACGGCGACATTCGAGACGTCGACCTCAGGCCACTGCCTCTGGCTGACGATCGCGTCGACCTGGGTCCGTTCGGCGTCCAGAGCCTCGCCGTCGCCCACTCCATCCCCTGCACGCGTGCCATCGCGCTTCACACGCCCCTCGGTCCGATCATTCATACGGCGGACTTCAAGTTCGATGACGCCCCGATCGACGGGGTCCGGACGGAGATCGAGAGGTTCCGCGAGTTCGGCGACGCCGGCGTCCTGGCGTTAATGATCGACAGCACCAACGCGGATCGCCTGGGATCGACACCGGGAGAGCATGTCGCCCTCGAGGGGCTGCGATCGGTTGTCGGGTCGGCGGACGGGCGCGTATTCGTCACTCTGTTCTCAAGCAACATCCATCGCATTCAGGGACTTGTCGATGTCGCTCGAGAGTGCGGGCGGCGTGTCGCGGTCGTCGGCGCATCGCTGATTCGTCATGTCGACATTGCGGAGAGACTGGGACTCATCCGCATTCCCGATGGCTTGCGCATCGCACCACGCAAAGCGATGGGCATCCCGTGCCGGAAACTCCTCGTCGTCGTGACCGGCTCTCAGGGCGAACCGACCTCTGCGCTCAGTCGTATCGCATTTGACCGTCATCGAGACTTCTATATCGAGTCGGGAGACCTTCTGGTTCACTCGGCGCGCAAGATACCCGGCAACGAGAAGCGCATCGAGCGGGTGTTCAACGAGTTGACGCGCATCGGAGTCGACATCGTGACCGCCGACGACGCAGCCGTCCATGTGTCGGGGCATCCCGCCGCCGACGACATCCATCGGATGCTCGAGGCGACCCGTCCGGCGTTCGTGGTCCCGGTCCACGGAGAACAGCGTCAACTTCGAGCCAACCGTGATCTTGCGGTCTCGTTCGGACAGGATCCGGACCGAGTCCCCCTGATGAGCTGCGGCGAGCGGCTGGTCCTTGACTGGGACGCGTGGACGTTACACGAGGATGTGCCGGTCGGGGATCAGTGGGTCGACTCCCTCGGAGAGATCGTCTCCTACGATGCGATCCGAGAACGGAGACAGGTCGGTGCCGACGGCGTGGTCGCCGTCGCGTGGACCCAGGACACGCTGCGGCGTCGCATCGAGGGCGACCCGGTTCTATCCGCCCGCGGGTTCGCGCCGCCCTTCCAACCTGGAGACACACTCTACCGCGGCGCGCAGGACACGGTCATCGAATCGGTGGTCACGGCGCCCCCCGAGGCCTGGCTCGACCCGGATCGCATGGCCGAACACGTGCACGGCGATCTACGGCGTTTTTTGAGACGACGGACCCGAAGACGCCCACTGATCGTCCCTCTCCTGTTAAAGTGAGAAGATCTGATGCCGAAGAAATCCACCAGAGCGGTGCGACGCGCCCGCACACGAGAGATTGGCGGCATTCTGCTGCTGCTGCTGGCCGTCATCGTCCTGATGTCGGTCATCTCTTATCGCGATGGCGATGGTGCGTGGTTCTTTGATGATGGCCCTTCACTACAGGGTCATACAGCCAACTGGCTAGGTCGATTCGGGGCCACCGTCGGTGAGCTGGCTCTCCAACTCTTCGGTGTCGTTTCATTCGTCCTCCCGATCCCACTGGCGTGGATCGGCTGGCGGGTCATCGTTACGAGCGACTCCCAGCGTCGTTCGTCGCCGAAGCCTCTGACCGGCTACCTCATTCTTCTGGCCCTGTTGGCGGTCTTCACGGACCTGCTATTCGGCGGCTTCGCCTACCGCGGTGGACAGTTCGGGACGGCCGGCGGCTATCTCGGGCAGCGCGTATCACTGATCCTGCAATCGATCCTCAATCGCCCCGGCGCGCTTTTGCTTACGGGCACCGCGCTCCTCGTCGCCTTCGCGCTGACGACGAGGATCTCGCTCGTGCGTTCGGCGGCCGTCATTACCAGCTACCTCTCCGCTCGCCTACCGGTCTGGCGTCGCTCCCTCGTCGCGGGGATCACCGGGATCGCGGGTTCCTGGCGTAGCGGTCGAGCCGCCGGCACACCGGCCCCACGAGCGACCGAGCCGGTCGCCCGAGCCACGCCTGCGTCTCCGCGGGCCCCGGCGTCGGCCGAGCGACCCACGATCACGCCGAAGTCGACGACGGTGTCGGCGTCGACCATCAAGCCCAAGCCGGTTCGCAAGCCCGCGGACGCCCCCCAACCCGTCCAGCGCGCGCTTCCGATCGACAAGCCGACCCGCGGCTACTCTCTCCCCCCGATCGAACTCCTCAACGAGCCGAAGGAACAATCGCGGGAGGGCGAGCGGGAGCTTCTGGAACGCGCCGAGCAGATCACCGCCAAGTTCTCGGAGTTCGCCATCGACGGTCAGGTCGTCGCGATCCACCCCGGGCCGGTCGTAACCACCTTCGAGTTCAAGCCCGAGGCCGGCGTCAAGTACTCGAAGATTACCGGGATGACCGACGATCTCAGTCTGGCCCTTCGCGCCGAATCGGTCCGCATCGATCGTCTCGCGGGACGTGCCACGATCGGGATCGAGGTTCCGAACTCCAACCAGGAGACGATCTTTCCCCGCGAATTGATCGACGCCGATCGCTTTCGAAACTCTCCTTCACGCTTGACCCTGGCCCTGGGCAAAGATATCCACGGCGAGCCGTTCTGCGCGGAACTCGATCGGATGCCGCATCTTCTCATCGCCGGCGCCACCGGTGCGGGCAAGTCGGTGGGTCTGAACGGCATGATCATCAGCATGCTGTTCAAATCGACGCCGAAAGACCTGCGTTTCATCATGATCGATACGAAGATGATCGAGCTCGGTGTCTACGAGGCGATCCCGCATCTCCTGGTCCCGGTGGTGACCGACCCCAAGCACGCGTCGACGGCCCTCAAGTGGGCGGTTCGCGAGATGGAGAACCGCTATCGTCGCCTGGCAGCCGTCGGCCTTCGAAACATCGCCCAATTCAATGCGTTGCTCGAGAAGGAACCGGATCGCACGATGGACGATCCGAAGACCGGCGAGCCGGTCCCTCTGAAACACCTGCCGTATCTCGTCGTCGTGATCGACGAGATGGCGGATCTGATGATGGTCGCTGCCTCGGATGTCGAGGAGTCCGTCATGCGTCTGGCACAGATGGCCCGGGCGGTCGGAATCCATCTCATCATTGCCACTCAGCGTCCGTCGGTCGATGTCATCACCGGAACGATCAAGGCGAATTTCCCGTCACGGATCGCCTTCCGGGTCTCTCAACGAGTGGACTCTCGCACGATCATCGACCAGCAGGGTGCAGAGAACCTCCTCGGGCGTGGCGACATGCTGCTACTCCCAACGGGGTCCTCACGGCTCCAACGTATCCACAGCGGTTACATCAC
>JAOTYK010000046.1 GCA_029861955.1 Acidobacteriota bacterium | reverse complement strand
CGGGAGCAGCGACGGGTACTTTGACAACGATAACGAAGCGGCGCGTCGAGTCGCCGAATCCGGCGCACGACTCCTGTTCGTCGGGATGCCGAGTCCGCGCAAGGAGCGCTTCCTTCATCAGCAACGGTCGGTCCTCGGCTCGATCTTCTCGATGGGCGTCGGCGGTTCGTTCGATGTGTGGGCAGGGAATGTCCGACGGGCACCTCGCTGGATGCAACGGGTCGGTCTTGAATGGGCCTATCGACTGCTTCAGGAGCCGCGTCGTCTGTGGAAACGGTATCTGATCGGGAATCTCCGCTTCGGCTGGATCGTTCTCGCCTCCCGCTTCAGCGGTCGAATGGAGACCAAGGAATGCTAGGCCAGGAAGCCCGGCAATCAGAATACCTGCAGTCGATCCTCGATGGTCTCCTTCTTTGCCTGGCGTTCTTTCTCGCCTTCGTGACCCGCTCGTACGGCCCGCTCCTTTATCAGGAACGCCCCGAGGTCCTGGACCTGTTTGCGCACATCTGGTTGTTGGCGCTCGCCGTGCCGATGTACTGGGCTCTCGATCGTCGGGTGCGACGCCCGGCACCCGGTGGCACCCGCCCACTGCTGGTGGTGATACGCCGTGTCACGAAGCCGTTTCTTTATCAGGCCCTGTTCCTCGGGACGACGATCTTTCTCCTCCAGGCCAAGAGCTTCTCCCGTGCCGTCTTCTTCATGTTCCTTGGCTACGGCTTGGTCCTCCTGGTCATCGCCCACTGGATCGGGTTTCATGCGGGCCGGCGCAAGAACGCGCGTGCCGACCGCAAACGACACCTTCTGGTCGTCGGTGTCGGGCACGACGCGATGGCCATGCGTCGGCTGCTGGACACCCACCCGGAGTTTCGCCTCCGAGTCGTTGGACACCTGCGTTCCGAGGATGAAGTCGCCGACGAAGGAGCCGTCCCGATCCTCGGGGAACTGGCCGACCTGAAGGCGATCATCGAGACCGAGGTCGTCGACGAGGTGTTGTTCGTCGTTTCCCCGGAGGTGTTTCTTCGTTGCCATCAGGAGATCGCATGGTGCGAGGAGGTCGGCGTCACGGTGCATATCAAGGTGGACTTCGTACGCACGCTGCTCGCTCGGGCCTACCCGACCGAACTGGATGGCATGCCGATGTTGACCTTCGCTTCGACGCCGCGCGATGCGTTCGGCCTACTCCTGAAGCGCTGCATGGACATCGGAATCTCCGCGGCGCTACTGATCGCGATCTCACCCATCATGCTCGCCACGGTAATCCTCGTGAAAACCACCAGCCGTGGTCCCGCGCTCTTCCGTCAGGCACGGCTTGGACTCAATGGCCGAAAGTTCCAGATGCTGAAGTTTCGCTCGATGTACATCGATGCCGAGAATCGCCGAGCGGAGCTGGAGGCGCAGAACGAGATGCAGGGCCCGGTGTTCAAGATCGCCGCCGATCCACGCATCACGCCGATCGGACGATTGATCCGCAAGTTCAGCATCGATGAACTTCCGCAGCTCTGGAACATCCTGCGTGGCGAGATGAGCCTCGTCGGCCCGCGTCCCCCACTCGGGGACGAAGTTCAACTCTACGAGCGCTGGCAGCGTCGACGATTGTCGATGAAGCCGGGGCTGACCTGTCTCTGGCAGGTCAATGGTCGCAACCGGATCCTGTTTGACGACTGGATGAAGCTCGACCTGGAGTACATCGATAATTGGTCGCTTGCGCTCGACCTACGTATCCTGTTGCGGACGATTCCGGCGGTCGTCCTGGCTCGTGGCGCGCGCTAGCCGGCCCACGCGCTAGCGCGTCGCGCGCTCCCGCCAGTAGAGACCGGCCACGACAAACACCGTCGCCGCCTGCAGCGAGCTTCCGTAGAAGTGACTCGCGACCGACTCGACCAGAGAACCGGCGACCAGCAGCAGGACGACCAGCGGCATCCACAGGTCGCGTCCGCTCCGCATCAGGTGTCGAGCCGCAACAACACCGATGATCGACAGCAGGATAAAGAACGCCAGGGCACTGATGACTCCACCCTGCCCCAGAAGCATCGGCCAGTAGGTGTCCGCGATGAAATACGGACTCGCCTGCGACAGACCGTACATTTTGGATAGGCCGTACTGGTGATAGACGTCGCTGTAGTACATGCGAGATGCGTGGGAGCCGAACGACGCCAGGCCGGTGCCCAACGGGAAGTGATCCCACGCGATGCGACCGCTCGTGTAATACAACGCCGATCGCCCCGTCGCAAAAGGGTCGTCGCTACCGTACTCGTCGACGGTTTGCTTGGTCAGCGCGGAGACGTACGGGGCAAGAAGCGTCGATAGCACGATGATCGCCAGCCCGCCCAGCAACACGACTCGCCAGCGTGTCTGTCGTACTCGACTCACGAACAGCGGCAACAACAGAATGACCGCCACCGCGAGCATTGACTTACGACGCCACGTGAGCGTGACACAGAGTGCAGAGAACACAGCTTGCACCAGATGGGCGGGACGCCGATAGGACAGATACGACGCGTAGCTGAAACAGAATGTCGCGACGGCCAACCAGGCGTAACTGCTGGTGCCGATAAACCAACCCTGCGCCGCCCTCAGGCCCATACGCTCTTCGACCCGATCGAGGGAACCCAGGTATTGGTATTGCAGTTCGGGAAACGCGAGAAAGATGAACGCTAGAGACAGAATCGCGGTGAGGATCCAACACAGCCGCCTGACGAGCGGTTCGAGATGGGTCTCGTCCAGGGCAATGCTGGCCCCGATCACGAACAGCAGGAATGGCTTGCAGACCAGCACGAGATCGATGCCGGCCGGCAACCAGTGGCGCCCCTGGATCGCCGTCGAGACGAGCATGGGCAACACGCAGGCGATCATCGTTAACAGGACGTGACGATGGGCCAGGGTCTTCCGGGTCGCGAAACCCAGGAGAGCCACGGCCGCCACTGCGAGGATGATGAACTCATCGGCACGCTTGAATGCCAGCGCGGCGGGCGTGTCCCCGCCGACGAGGATCTGAATCGGGTCCTGCAACAGCAGGTAAGCGCCGAGCATCAGAACCTCGAAGCGCGGCCAGACGGCGCATGCGACACCAACGAGTGCGACCGCCAGCATGGCCGAGGCGAGCAACGGCGATCTTGCTATCGCGAATCCCAGGGGAAGCGCCAACAGCAGAACGGCTGCAGCGAACCAGCGATAGATGTTGCCGGAGCCTGTTAAATCGAGAGAACCCATGCCGCGGTGGATCGTAGCAGACCCCGTGACTTGACGGTCCGAGACCCCCCTCCTAGACTCGTCGAGCAATGAAACGACCCGGCTTATTACTGGTTCTGTTGACCGTCGCGACGGGCTCGCTGTTCGCCGCGGACAAGCTCGAACCGCCGGACCTCGAACGTTATCTTCGCTGGGGTCCGTTCCGGGTACGTCCGGGCATCGAACTGTCCAATCTTGGCTACGACGACAACATCTTCTTTGATAGCGGCGACCGCTCTTCGGATCTGACAGCCACCCTCACGCCCAAACTCGACGGGCTCGTCCTGATCGGATCCTCCGCGTTCCTCACATTCCGCCAGGCGTTTGACTATCGGGCGTACCAGACGTTTACGGACCTCAACTATCTGGACTCGCGAAGCCGCGCCCGGATGACCGTTCCGTTTCGCAACTTCGGCGTGTTCGTCGATGGTGAGCATGCGCGAAGCCACCAACGCCCACAGGACCAGGAAGACCTGCGCCCGCTCCAGATCAGTCAACGACTACGGGGCGGGTTGATCTTCCGGCCCAGTTGGCGCACCGAGGTCGAACTGGGGCTGACGACGGATCGATTCACCCACGAAGACGAGGACGCGATCCTCAACGGGCAGAGTATCTCCGAGCGTCTCGATCGTCGCTCGCACGGCGCCCGTCTCGAGGCAAGCTATCTTGTTGGCGGTCGCAGCAAGATCCTGCTCGAGTCGCTGCAACGGGACATCGAGTTCGACACCGACGCGATCCTTATGGGATCGCCGGTGAACCGTGACACCCGTGAACGGCGCGTGTTGGCAGGAATCGCGCTGGACGAAGGCGGACGACTGTCGGGCACCTTCCTCCTGGGTCTGGGGAGGATCGACGCCAACAGCCCTGAACTCCCGGACCTCAACGAAGTGATCGGCGAGTTCGAGCTCGTCCACCGACTCGGCCGGAGTACGAGGATGACCCTCGAGGGCGAACGGAAGCCCTCGTTCGCCGTTTACGGTGCCAACTCGTACTACCTCGACACGCGGGTCAGTGCGCGTGCGACCCACTACCTCAACCGGCTGTTCGGCATGGAAGCCTACGGACTTTTCGGCAGCCTGACGTTTCCGGAAACCGGTGGCGTGGGTCGCGAGGACGACATCCGACGCTACGAGGCGAGTGTTCTCTTTCGACTCTCGGAGAACGCGCTCGGCCGAGAAGTAGTTTATCGCCTGACCTTTGGCCATTACGAGCGCGACTCATCGGAAGCCGGCTTCGACCAGACTCAGAACACCGTCGGGATCGGCGCCAGGGTCGGATTCTAGAGATCCGTCCGCTATACTGCTTCGCACGCCGGCCCGGCCGGGAAAGGTAATCCCCTGATGCGTTCATCTTCGTTCCGGTTCGTCCTGCTGCTGATGACATCCTGGCTCTGTGTCGTCGCCATGTCGATCGGGATGGCCATGGCCGAAGAGCCACTGGTCCTGCAGGCCCGACCGGTCACCGACGCCGTCCAGGACTCAGGAACGCCGCTGTTCAACTCCGGGATCTCGGACTACCGGGTCGGTCGTCAGGATCTGCTCGAGATCGAGGTCTTCGACGTCGAGGAGCTGACTCAGACCGTCCGTGTGGGTGAGGACGGCTCGATCTCGCTTCCGCTGCTCGGAAGACTGGCCGTGGCCGGTTTGACCAAGAGCGAACTGGAAGACTTGATCGCCGGCCTGCTGGCCGATCGCTACGTGCGGAACCCGCAGGTCACCGTCTTCGTCAAGGAATACGAGTCGAAGAAGATCGCGGTCAGTGGCGCCGTCAAGAAGCCCGGAACCTTCGAGATGCTCGGTCAGAAGACGCTCCTGGAGATGATCTCGATGGCCGGCGGCCTCGACGTCGATCCGGGCAAGCAGATCTTCATCTTTCGCCGGGAACACGGCGGAGAGACGCGTCGCATCGCGATTGAGCTCGAACAGTTGGTCTATCAGGCGGACCCGTCGCTGAACGTACCGCTGGCACCGAACGACATCGTCTATGTCCCCAACCTGCAGACGGTGCGGATCTTCGTCTCCGGCGCCGTCAACACACCCAATCAATATGATGTCCCCCGCGACGAGCCGGTGACGGTTCTGAAGGCGATCACGATTGCCGGCGGGACCACCGAACGTGCGGCGGACAAGCGAGTGCAGGTGATCCGTACAGACGAGGCCGGAAACCGCAGCACGATGCTCATCAACCTGCGTAAGGTCAAGCGTGGTAAGGCCGAAGATCCTCTCCTACAGAAAGACGACATCGTCCTCGTTCCGGAGGCGTATTTCTAATGGAGTCTCTCGGCCACGGCCGTCACCTACTGGACTACTGGTCCGTCATCGTTCGACGACGGTGGGTCGTTTACCTTGCGGTGACCGGAGTGTTCGTGGCCGTCCTGATCGGCAACTTCATGCTGACGCCGCTCTACCGTGCGACCGTCACGCTCCAGATCGAACGACAGAATCCGAACATCCTCACCTTCCGCGAACTCTCGACCGTTGACACCAGCTGGGTCGCCTACTCCGAGTTCTACGAAACGCAATACAAGATCCTTGCGAGTGAACCGGTCGCCCGTCGTGCGGTCGAGCGTCACGGGCTCAACAGCCACCCCGAATTCAAGGCGGCGGCCTCGAAGCCGGGTCTACGGCAACGATTGACATCGTGGATCCCCCGCTTCGGCCGAGGCGACGACGAACCGGTCGACCCGATCGACATCGCGACCACGCAAGTTCAGATCGGCCTCGAGATCAACCCGATTCGAAAGTCGCACCTCGTCCAGGTGAGTTACGTCTCGCCGGACCCCGAGGTCGCAGCGGAAATTTCCAACGCCGTGGCGAGCGCCTACGTGCAGTTCACGATCGACTCGCAGTTCTCCACCACCGGGGAGGCCGAGGAGTTCCTCGTCGAGCAGGTCGCGAATCTCAAGACGGAGATCTCCGCTCTCGAGGAGACCCTGCAGGACTACGGTGAGATCAAGGGGATCATCTCCATCGACGACAGCAGCAACCTGACGATGGCGGCCCTGCAGGATGTCTCCCGACAGAGAACGGACGCGCAGACCCAGTTGGCCCGCGATGAGGCCGCATGGTTGTCCATCCAGGAGGCCGATCCCGAATCGATCGCGGAGGTTCGCAGCTCCGATCTGATCTCCCGGCTGCGGGAGGAGACCGCCGGGTACGAGGCCGAGTTGTCGGAGATCACCGGCCGATTCGGCGAGGAGTGGCCGCAGGTCGAAACACTGACCTCGAAACTCGAGCAGTCCAACCATCGACTTGAACTGGAGACGGGGCGCATCGTCGATCAGATCCGTGCGGCTCGCTTCGGAGCCTTCGAAGAGTCGCGCCAGAGGCTCGCCAGCATCGATGCGCTTCTCGCGAAGCAGGAGACCCGTGCTCAGAAGCTACGACGGGATTCGGTGGAGTTCAGTAATCTCCATGGCGATGTCAAGAAGAAGCGCGAGACGCTCAACGCCCTGATCGGTCGCCAGAATCAGATGGCCCTCTCCTCGCGGCTGAAGGATCTCGACCAGACTTCGACGAACATCCGCGTCATGGAGTCGGCGCGAGCCCCCCGGGAGCCGTTCCGTCCGAACACCAAACTGAACCTGGTCCTCGCTCTGTTCTGCGGTCTGGGCTTTGGCGTCGCCATGGCATTCGTGCTGGACTATTTCGACAACACGATCGGCTCTCCGGCAGAACTCCAGCGGATCATCTCTCGACCGTTGCTTGCGATGATCCCTCATTACGACGGCAGCTATACCGATCAGAAGCCGGTCGCGGCGATCCCCGTCGATCTTGCGGTTCATCTGGATTCGCGCTCGTCGGTCTCGGAGGCCTACCGAGAGCTCCGGACCTCGATTCTTCTCTCGAACCCCGGGCAGCCCCCACGACAGATCATGGTCAGTAGCGCCATGCCGGAAGAGGGCAAGACGGCAACCGCCATCAACCTTGCGATCGTCCTGGCCCAGTTGGGTCGTCGCGTCATCCTGGTGGATACGGATCTTCGGCGCCCGCGACTCCACAAGCCGCTCAACCTCTCCAACGAACGCGGGGTCAGCAACTTCCTCTCCGGGCTGCAGCCTTCCGCGACGGCGGATGTAAGACCGACGCAGATCCCCAACCTGGATCTGCTTCCGAGCGGACCGATACCGCCGAACCCCTCGGAGCTTCTGAACTCGGAGCGATTCAAGGAACTCGGCAACGCGTTGTTGACCGCGGGTTACGACCACATCGTCTTCGACTGTCCGCCGGCGCTCTCGGTCTCGGATCCGGTCATCATCTCCCATTCGATGGATCAGGCGATCCTCGTGGTACGCGCATCGCGAACCCCGAGACAGTCGATGCGTCTTGCCGCCGAACGCTTCGAACAACCCGGGGCGTGTCAGATCGGTGTCGTTCTCAACGATCTGGATCTATCCCTTCACGGCTCTTCGGTCCACGGCTATCGGTACTACGGGCGGTACGACACCAACACAGAGAGCCACGATTCCCCTCGGGCCGACGGAACAGCCGGCTAGCCGCCGGCGCCTCCCCGTGAGCGGCCGATCGTCCCAGCGTGTCGATCCTTCGTTGCGGTTTCTCCAGTGGGGCCTGTGCGCCGTGGTGGTCCTGGCTCCACTCCCCTTCGGTAGCGTCATCCCTGCCGGTCGGCTCGCACTGGAATTGGCGGCCTATGCGTTACTCGTTGTCTGGGGTTTGCGGGGTCGGAGCCTGACCCAAGCGGCACCGGGTCGCGTGCAGATCGTCGGCCTGTTTCTGCTACTCGGTCTCGCCACGCTTCAGATCGTCTCGGTCGGGAGTACGATCGTCGGGTGGATCGCACCACGGACGGCGTCGGTTCGGGTGGCGGCTCAACCTCCGGCCGAGATAGCCATGGCCGAGACGAAGGCGCTCGGTGTCGATGCCCTCCAGACGACTCAACCCACAACGCTGTCCATGGATCCGGCCGCGACCGCGTCGGCATTGCGGACCGGTGGCGCGTATGCAGCGCTCTGGTGTGTCGCCTTGACCGTGGGAGCCACGTTGGGGTTTCGCCGCATCGCCCTGGCATTCCTGCTCTCCGCCGCCGCGCAGAGTGTGTATGGAATTGTGGTGCTTGCTTCGGGGATCGATCGGATCTGGAACGTCCCGAAGCGGGCTTACCTCGACGCCGCAACCGGTACCTTCGTCAACAAGAATCACTTCGCCGGCTACCTCACGATCGCACTCACCTGCGCCGTCGGTTGGTTCTTGCGCGACCTCCTGAAACGTCGTCGACGGGGGCCCGGGATCAGCGGCTTCCTCGGGCGAGGCGGAAGCCGACACCTCTGGTATGGACTGCTGGTGGCACTCGGGGGTTGCGGTCTGATGCTGTCGATGTCGCGAGCGGGCATCGCGGTGACGCTTCCGGCGTTGACCTGGGTGGTGTGGCGGGCGTATCGAGAGAGCGGCAGGCGTCGAATCTGGATCGGGGTCGTGGCGTTCTTGCTGGTGGTCGGTTTCGTGTTCGTCCCGCTGGGGTCGGCGCGGCTGATCGATCGCTACGCAGAGTCGGACGAGATCTTCGCTCACGACGGAGGTCGCCTGCAGGTCTGGAGCGATTCGCTGACGATGGCAGGAGAGTTGCCCTGGACCGGGAGCGGGTTCGGCACGTTTGCGACGGCGTTCCCGCTGTTCCGCTCACCCGAGGTGCGTCTGTTCTATATCCATGCACACAACGATTACGTGCAGGCCCTCGCCGAGGGCGGGCTTCTGGGTCTCCTGGGGTTCCTCCTCTTTCTGGGCCCACTGTTCCTGGCGGCCTACGATGGACTCTCCGGCCGCCACGGCTTGCTTGCCTGCGGCGCGGCGGCCGGCGTTCTGGCGGCGGCGGCCCACGCCATCGTCGATTTCAATTTTCATATTCCTGCCAACGCTGCGGCGGTCGCCGTCGTCGCCGGGGCGCTTCAGGGTTTGCGATGCAAGAACCGCAGCTGACGCTCATCGACGAGCGGAGTGAGGCCGGTCGCCCTGATGGCCGCGGTCCCCTGTGGATCGCGCTGACCCTCCTCGCCACCGCGGCGCTCGCGACAATCTTCGGTGCGGACATCGCAAGGCAGACAGTCGACACCCGCGAACAAGCCGAGAAGATCGGCCGGCTTTCGCTGACGGAGGGTAGCCGTTCGCCGGCCACGCAGGCCGCGCTCCGGGAGTTTCGCGAAACGCTGGTCGAGCGTCCGCTGGACTCTCGTCGTCGCGCCCAGTATGGCGCCCTGTTGCTTGACCTCGGACGGGATGCGACCGACGCACGGGCCGCAGCGTTCCATGCACGACAGGCGGTCGCCCTGGCCCCGGTCACCGTGCCGACGCTCCGCATCGCCGCGCGCACCCTGGTTCGGACGGGCGACCGCGACACGAGCGTGACACTGGTCCGTCGCATGTTTCAGTTCGACGCCCCGGCCGCGGCGCGACTCCTGCTGGAGATCGAACCCTGGCTCTACGCAGGCGAACTGGACGACGCGCTTCCGGATGATCCCGAAGCCTGGCTCGCCTGGTACGGACGCCTGCGCCGGGAGGGCCGCAGCAAGAGTTCCCTCCCGGTGATGGCGCAGCTTCGCCGGCGCTGGCCGGATTTCCTCGCGGCTCGCGTCGCGGAGGCCCTCCAGGTCAATCGTGCGGGAGACGATCTCACGCTCCGACGGTTGCTCCCGGCCGACGAACGACTCCCCGAGACACGTGCCGCCGCCCCGTTACATGCACTGCGCGGACGGATCGAGGCGACTTTGGGCGATCCGATCGCCGCCCGCCGAGACCTGCAGTCGGCGGACCGACTGGATGGCGACAGCCTGTTCGTTCTGCGTATTCGCGGCGACGGACTGCTGGCCCTCGACGATCGCGACGGCGCCCGAGACGCTTGGCTCGGGGCACTGTTCGGACATCCGGATGCGTTACCGAATCGCCGCGTAGAGATTCTCAAACGACTCGCACAACTGGAAGAGCGTGAAGGTCGCTCGGGCGTCGCCTTACGACACTGGCGCAGCATCCGCTCTCTCGATCCTGAGGATCGTGAGTCGGCAACGGCCTTGAAGCGACTGACCGGAGCATCGGAATAGTCGCGTGGTAACCTTCTAGATCTGTTCGGGAGTGTCGGATGCCTCTTCTCAGTATTGTGATTCCCGCCTACAACGAGGTTGCGACGATCCGTGCGTTGATCGAACGAGTTCTCGCCGCCCCGCTTCCCGAGGGCGTCGATCGCGAGTTGATCGTCGTCGACGATGCGTCCGACGACGGAACCGCATCCGTCCTGGATGAGTTCGACGAACACCCGCAGGTCCGTCAGTTCCGTCAGGAGACAAACCGCGGCAAGGGTGCCGCGCTGCGGCGTGGATTCGCGGAGGCTCGCGGAGACTTTACCGTCATCCAGGACGCCGACCTCGAATACAACCCGAAGGAGTACGTCCGTCTTCTGGAGCCGGTCCTTGAAGATCGTGCCGACGTTGTCTACGGTTCGCGGTTCTCCGGCGGAGACGCTCACCGCGTCCTGTTCTTCTGGCACTACGTCGGCAACCGTTTCTTGACGTTGCTCTCCAACGCGGTGACCAATCTGAACCTCAGCGACATGGAGACCTGCTACAAGCTCTTTCGAACGGACTTGCTGCGTCAGATTCAGCTCGAGGAAAACCGCTTCGGGTTCGAACCCGAGGTCACCGCCAAGATTTCCCGGCTGAACGTTCGATTCTATGAAGTCGGCATCTCCTATTCCGGGCGCACCTACGCAGAGGGCAAGAAGATCAACTGGCGAGACGGGATGGCCGCTCTCTGGTGTATCTTCAAATATGGCCTCCTGCGCCAGTAAACCTGCCACCTCGGTGGGGCGCTTGCGCCGAAAAACAACCGAACCTACATTGGATGCGGAGACCTGGGGTCTCTTTCATCGTGAGGGTTATCTGATGCATCGCTCTAAACGATTACGATCTTGTAGCCTGGCCTCGTTATTGGTCGTCTGTCTGGTCGGAATGCCGGTCACGCTGGCCGCCGATACCGACGGGACCCAGTCGACCGCCGATCTGTCGACGATCAAGGGCAAGCTGATGGCGTCCGATGGGTCTCCCCTGGTCGGGGCCACGGTGAAACTGTTCCATCTGTCGACGGAGCAGACCTTCGAGGCCACCAGCCGTGGAAACGGCAGCTTCGAGGCAGCCGGCCTGCCCTACGGCTACTTCGATATCGCCATCGAGAGCGGCAGCGAGTTCTTCGTGACCAATTCGGTCGTCAACCTTCCCCCGTCGGACACGCTTAACGTCGACCTGAAGCTGGCATCGCCCGGCACCCTGGCACCCGACCGCAGCTTCCCGGGTGTCGACAAGGCCGCCACGGGCACGGCCATCGTCTCGGGCAACGTGACGGCCACCAATTTCTGGACCTCGCCCAAGGGGATCGCGGTGTTGGCCGGCGGCGGTGGAGCGCTCCTGCTCCTGGTCTCCGGCGGCAGCAGCAGCGCCTCCGCCTCGACCCCTTAAATCCGCCGTTCTCGGCGATCGAGCCCCCCTGCGGCCCGAATCACCTTAGCCGCGTGCGGTCTGTCTTGACAGCGGTCCTCGCCCTCCGTAAAAATGGCACCTCATTGTCAACACGGAGGCCTCGCACAATGTCGTTCGCAGCGGTCCGCAAACTCACTGCCTTACTCTTGACGGTCTGCGTCGCGACGTTTGTCGCTGGATCTCCGCTGCTGGCGGCGGACCTTGACGCCGCCACCGGCCGACTCTCCGGAAAGGTCGTCCAGAGCGACGGAGTGACGCCTCACACCGGCGCCGTGATCGTTCTCGTCGACACGGTCTCCGAACAGACCTTCGCGTCGGAGCCCACGGATGACACGGGCGTGTTTCGTATCGAAGGCGCGCCGGCCGGCGACTACGCACTGATCGCTGAAACCGATGGCGGGGCATTCCTCGCATCGGACAACATGGCCATCGGCGCGGGCGACAACCAACCCGTCGCCCTGACGCTGAACGACAAGCTACCGACGCAGGTCCTGGCGCCCGGGCAGGCGACCACGGGCGGCATGGCCACATGGGCCAAGTGGCTGATCGCCGGCGGCATCGGCGTGGCAGCGTTGGTGCTGATGGATGAGTCAAACTCGGAAGCGGCACCGAGCCTCTTCTAATCTCGAGCCTGAGCCACTCTTTGTTGTAGCGCGAGAAGTTCGCTGGTGGACGCGGGTCGCCAGCGTTCCTGTCGTACCTTGCGCTCAATCGCCTCCCGTCGATAGCGGATGCTGGTCACGTGTCTCCCCTGCGGGCTAAAGACATGGGCGCGTCCGCGCTCGCCAAGTATGATCTGTGTCCCCTGTCCCTCGTCGACGAAGGCGTCCTCGGTCTTCGCGATCGAGAGATCGTCGAGCGCCTTGCGAGTCGGACGCTCCCGCGAACTGTGGCGATGCTCCGCGTGTCGTGTCCGGCCTTGACGTGAACGACGATCCCGCTGGAGACGTCGCGACAACCCAGTGAGGATTCCGGCTATCCGTTGATCGAATCCCGGCTGTTGTGAGCCTCGCAGCGTCTGCAGGGCCGACTGGGCCCAACGAATCGAGTTGTGCCACGGAAGCGCCTGCTGCCGCTCCCACAGCATCTCGACCGGCTCACCCTCGGGGGTACGGGCGATGAGATTCAGAACCAGTCGGCCGGCACCCCGTCGACTGCGAAACCCCGCAATCTGGCAGGTCAATGCCAGCACCGAGCGACCACCGTTGCCGGATGGGACGACGTCGTAGAACCCGGCGAGGACCTGCCCGAACAAGCGAAACGGAGCGCGGCGAAAGGTCGAAGGCAGGTGACGGTTGAGCTGCTGCTCGTCCTGGACCCAGGTGATGAAGGCCGACTCGCGCCCGAACAGACGATCGGTCTCCGCGTGACGACGCTCCAGACAGAATCTGGAGAACTCCGTCCAACGGGGCTGACCGGTGACGTCGTAACTCTCGAGGATGTGACGGGCGTCCGGAGGCGTGGCGTGTTCGCAGACGGTTCCGTCGCAGGCGTAACAGTATGCGTATCCCGGCCGGAGCGCGCTCCGCTGGGCGATGAGTTCCTCGAGAGCGGCGTCTACCGCCTCGGTGAGCGCGTCGCCGAACACGACGGGATCCTGCTCCGCGGGTTTGAGGGGCCAGCGGATCTGAAGATCGATAGAGTCCGCCATCCCCTCGATCAGGTAGCCACCGCTTCTCAGCCGCGAGCGATCACGGATCAACCGCGACAGGGCATCGTGGATCTTCCGCGTGTCGTCACTCATCTCCGTGGGCCTCGTGGTCCGTCGCTCACCCTGGCTCGTCGGATACGATCGCCGACCTGCAACCGATCGACGACCTCCATCCCGACGTCGACCTGGGCAAAGATGGTGTAGTTGCCGTCCAGGTGCGGCGTCGGAACGTGGGTGATGAATAGCTGGCAGCCTCCGGTGTCCTTGCCGGCCTTCGGCATGCCAACGGTCCCACGCCGGAAACGCACCCGGGAGATCTCATCCCTCAGCGAGTAGCCCGGGCTGCCCCAACCATCCCCCCGGGGATCTCCGCCCTGCACGACGAAATTGCTGACGACTCGATGCCAGATCAGCCCGTCGTAAAAACCGCGTTCGACCAACTCGACAAAATGCGCGACATGGATCGGTGCCGCATCCGGAAGGGTCTGCATCTCGATCACGCCGCGATCGGTCTCCAGCCGAACCCGCGGCGGCGAGCGGAAGGTCTGCCCTATCCACGGCGACGGCGTAGCCGTCTCGAGACTGCCCGACGGTGTCGGCGGCTCTACACCCAGTCGACGCAGCGCACCCGCGGACGCCGCTCGCACCGAAGACGCCGTGTCGTTGCTTGCGGCGTCACGCAGGATCACAGCCGCTGCCGGGTCGTCGCTGGTTGCCAGGGCCGCGATGACCGCCTCCCGGACCTCGACCCAGTCGTCGCCGGGAGACCGTCGGAGCACGTCCCCCAGGAGCTCGACGCGCTGTTCGTTCTCGATGGACGTCAGCAGCGTCACGCCGGTGGCGCGGATGGCCAGATCGTCGTCGTTCAGCGCCCGCACGATATGCGGCATGATCCCATCCAGCCCGGAGAGCGCGGACAGCGCCGCGGTCCGGACACGCGTTTCGGGATCGGCGAGGACCGATTCGAGATGCTGCACTCGATCCGACTCCCACGAGCCGGCCGCGGCGGCCGCCGCGGCGCGAACCTGCCATGTCGGATCCGCGATCCACGTCTCCCATTCCGCCGGTGGGGTCGTCTCCGAATGTTGGATCAAGCTTGCCACCGCTGCGGCACGTACCTCCGCCGAAGGGTCGAGCAGAAGTCCCGTCAGCGCCGGCAGGACGCTTTCTTGACCCGCCCCTGCGGCGGCGTTGGCCCACCCGCGACGCACATGAAACGATGTGTCCCCGGCGAGACCGACCGGGATCGCAGCCGCTTCACCCAGGCGGGCGAGTGCCGCCATCGCTTCGACTCGAACCGATGGCTCGGCGTCGCCACAGGCATCGCCCAACACGGAGAGGACGGTGCTCGATGCCGGTGCCGGGATTCGGCCCAGACCTCGAACAAGCCAGAGTCGTACGAGCGTGTCGTCATCTTGCAGTACCGCTGCGATCGATCCGCCGAGGAGATCGACAACACGCGGCTCCCCGTATCGCGAGACCGCATGGGCCGTCTGACGACGCACCTCGACATCGGGATCGCGCAAACTCAGCGCCAGCGAACGAACGGTGATGTCGCTCCACTCCGGAGGCACATCGCTCTGCCCACGCCACGTCGGAACGAACCGGAAACGGAAGAGCGCGTCAACGGTCTCGGCCCGGATGGCCGCAGACGGATCCTCCAACAGCGACAGGAGGATCTGTTCGGCATTCTCGGGCGCAAGTTTTCCGAGGGCCTCGATAGCGGCGACACGCTCATCGAGAGATCGACCTTCGACGGGGCCAACCCGTCGACCGAGAGTCTCGACCGCCGTCGCATCCACGACCGCGCCACGGGCAAGCCCGAGCTGGCCGATGGCGAACAGAGCCGACTGGCGGACCGTGGATTCGTCGTCGTCGAGGCCCCTCAGCAATCGCTCCAACCCGGCAGGATCCTGGATCCGTCCAAGTGCACGATAAACCCGCTCTCGAACCGTCGGGGACTCATCGGCGGACGTCACCGTCAGCGCCGGAGCATCGACATCCCGACGATCCTCCGCATCGCGAATCGCGGCCAGTCGATTGTCTTCTACGCGACTGTCACCGCAACCCACGAGCGACATCAGAAACAGGGCTAGAAAGAACCTCATGACCGTGAGGATACCAGCCCCGAGGCGGCCCGAGGGGTCCGGACGCCGGTGACGACGATCAGCACGAGCATCGACGCGGCCATCGCGATGGCCGCGGGCATGACACCCGGCGCGAGCGGTGGCACCCAACCCGGGAACACGGTCTGGCGGTTCAACAGTTCCAACCCAAGATGGACCGACAGGCCGGTGGCGATCGATGCCGACACGGCACGTCCCTCGACGCGTCGCCAGTGAAAACCGATCGCCATCACCGGCATGAGGGCCGCCGCGAAGGTGCCAAACGCGAACGCACCGAGGATCGCGATCAGATCTCCAAACCAGATCGCGAAGGCGGCGGCAACCAGTCCGACAACGGGAAGCAACCACCGAACGGCGCGCATCTCATTGGACACGGGTCGCCTGAAACTCCGGGGAAGATCCCGGACCAGCGCCGTCGCCGCCAGATGCAGGAAGGTATCGGCCGTCGACATGATCGCCGCGAGGATCCCCGCCACCGCCAGACCGCCGAGCAAGGTGGGAGTCTGCTGGCGAAGGAACTCGGGCGAGGCATGATCTACGGGCGAGGGTGCCGTCATCGCCCCCTGCGCCACCAACGCCGGCACGGCCAGTCCGATACCAAACCAGATCAGAAGACAGATCGCCTGACTGCCCCCGAGGATCACGGGCATGAACCGCAGCTGGACCTCGTCCCGAACCATGAAGAACTTGTGCAGCATCTGGGGCTGTCCCAGGACACCCACGCCGAAGACCATGAAGAACCCCAGCATCAGCATCGCTCGGCCACCGAGACGGGGGTCAACGAACGACTCTCCGAACTCGGCCGCTACCGCTAGCGTCTCGCCGATGCGGACGACACCTCCCGGTGCGCGAATGGCAAGCAGGCCCAGAAGCAACGCGACGGTGAGCATCCACAAACCCTGGAAGAGGTCCGTGTAGACGCCGGCCACCATCCCGCCACCGACCGAATACGCGACGATGATGGCGAGCCCGATCAACATCACGGGGAGCGGCGAGTCCAATCCGAGCAACCCGGTTCCAAGGATGCCGAGGGCCCGGATCTGTAGACCCAGGTAGGCGATCGACCCTGCCGCCACGGCAAGGGCCGCCAGCCGGGTCGCGGGGGGATGATCGAACCGCACGGCGATCGCGTCGGGGATCGTGAAGATCTCATGCCGCCCGGCGAGTCGTCGCAGCTGACGCCCCGAAACCCAACACAACAGACCCGCCGTAAAGCCGAGTGGGAGCGAGATCCACATCGAGGCGAGTCCGATGCGATAGGTCAGCCCCGGTCCTCCCAGGAAGACAAACCCACTGAACGCCGTCGACATCGTCGAGAGCGCGACGACCCACAAGCCCACCCGACGGCCGGCGACGAAGAAGTCCCGTGGGCTCCGCACACGGCGGACACTGACCCAGGCGATCAACACCAGGACGGCACCGTAGACGATCAGCGCCATGGCGATCGCCGTGTTGATCGACGGCCCGCTCACGGGAGTGGCTCCCCTTCCTCGTCGTCCTCACCGAAGCGGGCGATCGCACCCCAGACCGTCAACAGGAACGGGACGACCCCCAACGCCAACGCCATGAATACTGTGGCCAGCGGCCAGCCGAACAGTCTTGGACCGACGGGAAACCAGTGCCAGATGGTCACGCCCAGCACGAGACAGAGGACCAGCGCCTCCGGCAGAAGACCTGCACGGCCCCGGCGCGAAGGTGGAACCGCGACCCCCAGGATCGCCCCCGGCAGGAGCATCGTCCCCACCGCGACGAGCCAGCCACCGAGATCGTTTCCGAGAAGCAGGCCAACCAGGGAGAGCGAGGCTCCCAGCGCGACAATCCGGATCCAGCTCTTGGTCGACAGCATCCATCGATTATCTCCCATTTTCAGTCAACATCGGAACCGGACGCGACCTCCGTATCTGGTACGATCCCAGCGCGTTTTCACCGGAGGGGCTCGTGCAACTCGGCTTCGTCATCGATCACGGTCGCTGCATTGGGTGTCATGCCTGCACGGTGGCCTGTAAGGCGGAAAACGATGTTCCGGTAGGCAGCTTCCGCACGTGGGTCAAGTACACGGAACGCGGCAACTTTCCCGACGTGAGACGCTCATTCGGGGTGCTCCGCTGCAACCAGTGCACGGACGCACCTTGTGTTGAGATCTGTCCCGTTCACGCACTGGACAAGCGCGACGACGGCATCGTCGACATCGACCCGCAACGCTGCATCGGCTGCAAGAGTTGCATGCAGGGTTGCCCCTACGACGCGTTGTACATCAATGACGACCACGGGGTCGCAGAGAAGTGTCACTTCTGCGCCCACCGCACAGAGAGGGGCCTGGCTCCCGCGTGTGCCGTCGTTTGCCCGACCGAGGCGATCATCCCCGGGGATTTTCACGATCCCGAAAGCGTCGTCTCGACGATGAGACGCGAAGGGACGTTGACGGCAAGAAAGCTGGAAGCCGGTACCGGACCCAACGTCTGGTATCGCGAGGCGACCGAAGATGTCATCGATCCTTCATTGCCTGACGCCTCGCGACCCTTCCTCTGGTCGAACCGCCTCCCCGGCATCGACATGGAGTCCCGTGAGTTCGACGCCATGGAGCGGCGCGCGGAATCGCGGACCGTCTACGACGTCGATCACAAGCCGCTCTGGGGACGCAAAGTCTCGGCCTACATGCTGACGAAGTCCATCGCCGCCGGCGTCGTCCTGACGGCGCTACCGTTTCTGGCGGTTGTGGGACGTGTCGCGTCGATCCTCGCGCTGCTCTTTCTGGCGCTGACGACGGTCCTGCTGGTCGCGGACCTGAAACGGCCGGAGCGCTTCCTCTATATCTTGCGTTACCCGAACTGGCGTTCGTGGTTGACTCGCGGTGCGGTCGTCCTGATGGGGTTCGGCATGCTGACGACCGTCTGGGGAGCGGGATCGTTCCTGGGTTTCGAATGGTCGCCGGTGACCCTCACGATCCTGACGATCGCCCTGGCGTTGAGCGCCGTCCTCACCGCCGGCTATACCGCGTTCCTCTTTGGTCAGGCCCGCGGACGCCCCCTGTGGATGCGGCGCGGCCTGTTCGTGGAGTTGATCGTCCACGCCGTTCTTGCCGGCGCCAGTCTCTGGATTCTGTTGGAAGCGGTCGGGATGTACGACACCGGGGGTGGAAGGTTACTCCGTTGGGTGGCGATGGCCGCACTGGGCGCAAGGCTGGCGGCGCTGCCTCTGGAACATCTCCAGGCGCCTGCAAAGCGTGAAGCCGAGTACCGGCGAGTCCTGAGCCTCCTGCTCCGCGGGCCGCTGGCCCGTCGACGTTGGATCGGCAGCGTCGTCGTCGGCACGGCGATCCCGCTGCTCTGTTTGTTGACTTCCACACCCTGGCTCTGGGGGCTCGCGGGACTCCTGGCGCTCGTCGGCCTGTGGTTTGAAGAAGACACGTTCGTCCAGGCCGGTCAGGCGCTACCCATCAGCTAGAGGATTCGAGGAGAATCGGTCACATGTCGTCACGTCGCCAGAGTCCATGGGAGCTCGCGGTCGGTCCGTCGCCGGAGGATTGGGACGACTGGACCGAATTCGATTCCGGCGCATGGCCCGAACGGGTCGAGCGACACTACCGTTGCATTCCCACGATCTGCTTCAACTGTGAGTCGGCCTGCGGGCTGTTGGCGTTCGTCGACCGCGAGAGCGGCGAGATCCGCAAGTTCGAGGGCAACCCGGCCCACCCGGGTAGTCGTGGGCGGACCTGCGCCAAGGGACCCGCCACGCTGAACCAGATCAACGACACGGAACGGATCTTGACGCCGATGAAACGGGTCGGGCCTCGCGGCTCGGGCCAGTTCGAACCGGCAAGCTGGGACGAGGCACTGGACGACATCGGCGGACGAATCCGCAAGGCGCTGGACGAGGGACGTAACGACGAGGTGATGTACCACGTCGGCCGACCGGGCGAGGACCACTTCGTCCAGCGGCTGCTGATGGCGTGGGGGGTCGACGGATTCAACACCCATACCAACGTCTGTAGCGCCGGTGCACGAACCGGGTTTGCACTGTGGCAGGGTGCCGACCGCCCGTCACCGGACTACTCGCAGGCGAAGTTCGCGCTCCTGCTCTCCGCCCATCTCGAGACGGGTCACTACTTCAACCCCCACGCACAACGGATCATCGACGCAAAGTCCAGCGGCATGCGCGTGGCGGTGATCGATACGCGTCTCTCCAACACCTCGACCCATGCGGACCATTGGATTTCCAGTTGGCCCGGTAGCGAGGGAGCCCTGCTGCTCGGGGTGGCCCATCGACTCCTGGCCACCGATCGAATCGATCGCAAGTTCATCGAGCGGTGGACGAACTGGCAGGACTTCCTCACGGCTCTCGACCCCGAGGGGCCCGGCGGATTCGAGCGGTTCCTGGAGCTGCTCGAGCAGCGGTATGCCCGCTTCACCCCGAAGTACGTCGCCTCAGAGTGTCGTATCCCCGAAGAGACCGTCGACATCCTCGCCGACGAGATCGCCGCAGCCGGCAGCCAGTTCTGCTCCCACCTCTGGCGAAACGCCGCCAGCGGGAACCTCGGTGGCTGGCAGATTGCCCGTGCGCTGCTTCTCCTGCACGTCCTTTCCGGGAGCGTTGGAACTCCGGGAGGACTCAATCCCAACAGTTGGGACAAGTTCGTTCCAAAGCCGACGGAGAACCCGGCTTCGATGAATCGCTGGAACGACCTTATCTGGCCGCGAGAGTACCCGCTGGCCCACTACGAGATGAGCTTTCTGCTTCCTCATCTACAGAAACAACAGGACAAACGGATCGACACTTATTTCACCCGCGTCTACAACCCGGTCTGGACCAACCCGGACGGCTGTAGCTGGGTCGAGATGCTCGAGGACGAGAATCGCGTCGGTTGTCACGTGGCCCTGACCCCCATCTGGAGCGAGTCGGCGCAGTGGGCCGACTGGGTGCTCCCGATGGGCCTGGCCCCGGAGCGTCACGACCTGATGAGCCAGGAGACCCACGCCGGAACCTGGATCGGTTTCCGCCAACCGGTCCTTCGCCAGTTTCATCGGCTCGAGGGACGTGGATCGTCCCAATCTCACGAGACCAATCCCGGAGAGGTCTGGGAGGAGATCGAGTTCTGGATCGCGCTGACCTTCCGCATCGATCCCGACGGTTCCCGTGGTATCCGCCGCTGGTACGAATCGAAGAAGAACCCCGGCGAGCCGATCAGCGTCGAGGAGTACTTCTCCGACATCTTCGAAAACCAGGTCCCGGGACTTCCCGAAGCTGCCGGCAGCGAAGGGCGAACGCCCCTCGAGTTCATGCAGCGCTATGGAGCGTACGAGGTTCCCTACGGTGGTCAGCAACGTTACGAGGCGCTGCGCGACGGGCAGGGCGACGAGAAGGTCGGCTTCAAGACGCCGACGGGAAAACTGGAAATCTACTCCTCGACACTTGCCGATTGGGGGCACACGGACCAGGCCGTGCCGGACTACATCCGCTCCCACGTTCACTGGCGCGAGCTGGATGAGACGAAAGGTGAAATGGTTCTCCTACCGACGTTTCGCCTGCCGACCCTGATCCACACCCGATCGGGCAACGCCAAGTGGCTTCAGGAGATCTCCCACACCAACCCCCTCTGGGTCCACCCGAACGACGCGGAACGGATGGGACTCCGCGACGGCGCGTTGGCCAGGGTCACGACGAGGATCGGCTATTTCGTCTTGCGGGCCTGGGTCACCGAGGGCATCCACCCGGGCATCGTCGCCTGTTCGCATCATGTGGGCCGCTGGAGGATGCATGCCGACTCGGGGGGGGCGCGGCAGTCATCGGCTCGCGTCGAGATCGAACGACGAGACGGGACCTTCATGTTCCGTCAGCGTCACGGCGTGCAGGCGTTCGAGTCCAGCGACGACGATACGGGCCGCATCTGGTGGGACGAAGTCGGGGTCAATCAGAACCTGACCTTCGCCGTCCAACCCGATCCCATCAGCGGAATGCACTGCTGGCATCAGAAGGTCACGGTCGAACGCGGCTACGCGGGGGACGCCTATGGAGACGTCTTCGTCGATACGAATCGATCTCGTGTGGTGTTCGAGGAATGGCTGGCCACCACCCGACCGGCACCGGGACCGGGTGGACTGCGGCGTCCGTTGTGGTTAAATCGTTCACTACACCCCGAGGCCGAGGCCTATCGCCTCTAGGAGTGAAGCGGTCATGTCACACGGATACGACCCCGAGACAATCGAGCCGCGCTGGCAAGCACAGTGGCGCGAACAGCGGATCTTCAAGGCCTACAATCCCGGCGAGGTGGGCTTCGACCCGAATCGACCGAAGTACTACGTTCTGGACATGTTCCCCTACCCGTCGGGCTCGGGGCTGCAT
>JAOTYK010000045.1 GCA_029861955.1 Acidobacteriota bacterium | reverse complement strand
GAGTTTCGGAAGTACAGGTCTCGCCGAAGAAGCTCCTGCAGGGCGTCGATTTCGATGCGGCGCTCAAGAAACTGGGCGTGGTCGACATGGACGACTATCACGCCGCGGTCGGTTATGGGCGTTTGACGGCGCACGCGTTGATCCAGCAACTCGTCCCCGATGCCGTCCTTGCCGAGAAGCCCGAAGGGGTCGTTCGCCGTGTCGTCCAGAAGGCCCTGGGGACGGGAGATCGCGGCGTTCAGGTTCGCGGGCTGGACGATATGATGATCCACCTGGCCCACTGCTGTAACCCGGTCCGGGGGGAGAAGATCGTCGGCTATATCACCCGAGGCAAGGGAGTCTCGGTTCATTCGCTGACCTGTCCCAACGTCAAGAGTCTGATGTACGACTCCGAAAGACGGATCTCGGTTGAGTGGAAGAGTGGCGGGGAGACGTCCCTGTTCGATATCGAACTGAAACTGGATGTCGAAGATCGGCAAGGGCTGCTGGCGAAGATCGTCGCGGTGGTCTCGGACATGAAGACCAACATCAAGAACGTCGATGCCGACACGTTCGATACCAGCGATGCAGAGATCACGATGGTCGTGGCGGTCTCCGACCGCAAGCATATGGAGCGGGTGATGAAGGGGATTCGCAAGATCAAGGGTGTCCGGGACGTGGGCCGCGTCATCAGTCGCCCGAGCATGGAGGAGGGATCATGAGCCGAACGGTGATCAAGACGGACCGGGCCCCAGGGGCCGTCGGTCCTTACTCTCAGGCAATCCTCGCCGATGGCTGGCTATGGTGCTCCGGTCAGATCCCGCTGGACCCGGCCACCGGCCAGATGGTGGACGGAGAGATCGGCGAGCAGACCCGCCAGGTCCTCCTGAACCTCAAGGGGCTCCTGGAGGCCGGAGGCGCCGGACTGGACGACGTGGTCAAGGTGAACGTCTATCTGGTCGATATGGATGATTTCGACGCCGTCAATCGCGTCTACGGGGAGTTCTTCAAGGAAGACCCGCCGGCACGGGCGTGTGTCGACGTCTGCCGCCTCCCGAAAGGGGCCCGTGTCGAGATGGATGCGGTGGCGCGGATTGGCGCGGTCCGGGTCGGCGACGAGGCGAGCTAACTGACCGCTTTGACGACTTTTCCGTTCCGCAGGCAGCGCGTGCAGACCTTGATCCGCTTGGTCCCACCCTTGGGCAGGCGGATCCGAACCCGCTGAAGATTCGGCAGCCAGGTGCGGTTCGTCACGTTGTGAGCGTGAGAGATGCTGTGACCGAAGACGGTCCCCTTGGAGCAGATTTCACAGACTCTAGCCATGGCGGCACCCTGAATCAGCCCATTCGGGCCATCTAATTCCGGAAAGCGGGCATCGTAGAGGACGGCGTAAATGCTGTCAAGATGGGGGAAACCTGCTTATGGGTTGTGGTCCAAAAACACATATTTGAATTTTTGATTCGGAATGGTTGCCTTCCTGCAATATGCATTTATATTCCTCAGCGTAGGATCCGGATAATCTAGAGAATCCGGAAATGCAACAATGGGGTTGCCGGATTGCCGAGGACGTGATCGTGTTCGACGCCAAACGATCAAAACGCAGAGGTGAATTCCTCAGCGTGAACTTTGGGTACTCCGGTCAGGAGTCAGGGTTATTTTTCCTTGACTTCTGTCGTTTCAATGACTTAGCGTGGCCGCGGCGGCGTCCTGGGGCCCCTTCGTCCGGCTTTCTGCAAGGGCCCAAGAGGTAAATTACTATGTTCGGACGGAGCCGTGGTCTAATCGGCCTCGACATCGGGGACAGTTCGGTAAAGGTCGTCGAGCTGAAAGAGGTAGGCAAAGGACGGGGGCATCAGCTCGCTCGTCTGGCCTGGGAGCCTCTCTCATCGGAAGCCATCGTCGATGGCCAGATCATGGACTCGCAGCTCGTCACGGAGACCGTCCAACGGCTTCTCCAGCGCTGTCGAGTCAAACCCTCCACGTCGGTCGCGACCGCCCTCAGCGGTCACCACGTGATCGTCAAACGGATCAGCCTGCCCGTGATGAACGAGCAGGAGCTGGCCGAGTCGATCCATTGGGAGGCCGAGCAGTACATCCCGTTCGATATCGAGGATGTGAATCTGGACTACCAGATTCTCGAGGGTTCGAGCCTCTCCGGCGAGGGGAACATGGATGTCCTGCTGGCCGCGGCAAAGAAGGACAAGATCAACGACTACATCGGTGTGATCTCCGATGCCGGCTACAAGGTCGATACCGTCGACATTGCAGCCTTCGCCATGCAGAACGCGTTTGAAGTCAACTACGACTTCGAGCCGGATCAGGTACTGGCGTTGGTGGACATCGGATCCGCCGTCTCCTCGATCTCCGTCCTGCACCGTGGTACATCGGTCTACTGGCGCGACATCAATATCGGTGGCAATCACTATACCGACGCGATTCAGAAAGAGTTGAACCTCTCCGCCGATCAGGCCGAACAGCTCAAGCGCGGCGAGGAGATCGACGGGATCCCGTACGAGCGTGTGCTGCCGATCATGTCTGCGGTGGGCGAGGATATCGGCACGGAGATCCAGAAGACGCTGGACTTCTTCAAGCAGATCTCCGCCACGGACCAACCGCTCGATCGTATGTATCTGACCGGTGGAACGGCCCAGGTCGTCCACCTGAAAGAGTCCCTCAGCGAGCGACTCAATACACAGGCTGAACTCCTCAACCCGTTCCGGCGCATTCCTTCGGCCGGAAAGGACGCCAGCGCAGAGTTGGTGAACGACATGATGCCGACGGCCTCGGTGGCGGTCGGTCTTGCGCTGCGCAAGGCGGGGGAGTAAGTCGATGATCAAGATTAATCTGGCATCGGAGACACGACAGGCAAAGCCGCGGGCAGCCTCCCAGGCCAACATGGGGCTCGAGGGTGGTGTCGGCGGACCCAAGAACTTCTTACTGATCGGCGTTCTGGCACTCGGCATTCTCGTGGCCGGCGGCTGGTACTGGACGCTCAGTGGCAGCATCAAAGACCTTGAGCACAAGAACGAAGAGGCTCAGGTAGAGCTCGACCGTCTGGCGGAGATCCGCAAGAAGGGCGACGAATACAAGAGGAAGAAACAGCTTCTCGAGCATCAGATCCAACTGATCACCGAGTTGAAGAAGCAGCAGACCGTTCCGGTTCATATCCTCGACCAGGTGTCGAAGAACCTGCCGGAGTTCCTCTGGTTGGAATCGATGTCCGCGTCGAAGAATCAGATCAACATCACCGGAAAGGCGACGACCTTCAATTCGGTCTCGACTTTCTACTCGAACCTGAGCAATTCCGGGTTCTTCCGCGAGGTCAAGCTCGGTCGAACCTTTGAAACGGCGACCGATGTCAACTTCAGCCTGACCTGCGCGTTTGCAAGAGACGAACCGGCTGAGCCGAGCGAGGAGGACACCGATGCTTGATCGATTGCCTTTCTACGGACAGGTACTCGTCTTCGTCGGCTTTGCCGTCGCGATTGTCGGAGGTGTGTACTACGCACAACTTGGCGATATGCGAGGCGAGATCGCGAAGCTCGAAGAGGAACTTGCCGTCAAGAACCAAGAAATCAGTGAGGGGCTGGCGATCGAACAGCGGCTCCCCGAGTTCGAACGGGAGATCGCGCAACTCGAGATGAAACTCGGTGATGTGCAGCAGATCCTGCCCACCGGTCGTGAGACCGGAACCCTGTTGGCGTGGGTCAAGAATCTCGGCGACCAGTCAAATCTGGATCTGAAGTCGTTCGATCCCGGTGTCTTGCGTCCCGTGGAGTTCTACCAGGAGTTCCCGATCGAGATGCAGGTCATCGCCCGCTACCACGATCTGGGTCTGTTCCTGGATCGCGTCAGCAAGTACTCGCGAATCATCAACGTCGATAATCTGAGAATCAACGCATCTCGTGGCCAGCCCGGCAAGACGATCCAGGCATCGTTTACGGCCACGACTTTCGTGTACGACGGACAGCGTCCCGTGGAGGAATCGGAATGAGCCGCAGCCAAACAAGCTGGTTCCTGGCGGTGATGGCCCTCGCTCTGGTTGTTGCGTTCTCGGCACCTGCGTTCCCGCAGGAGCCCGCGAACGAAGCGGCCGCGACCAAGGAATCCGCCGTCGAGACCATCCTGAAAGAACAAGAACAGGCGCTTACCGGTGCCCGATTCTCCTACAACCCCGGCGCGCGTCGCGATCCGTTCGTGGACATCGCATCCGGTGACGTTGACCTGGAAGATCGAGCCCAACGTCAAGGTGCGGCCGGCATGTTGATTACGGAGATGGACCTTGTCGGCATCGCGAAGGACCGCGTCAACGGCGACGTTGCGTTGTTTGTCGGATCCGACAGCAAGGGCTATTTCATGCGTGTCGGTGACGGATTCTACGATGGCCGGATCATCGGCGTCGATTCCGAAGCCGGCATCGTGACCTTCCGTCAGAAGGTCAATGATCCGCGTCGGATCAAACCCTATCGAGATATTGAGAAACGTTTAGAGCCGCTGGATAACGAGGGGAGCGGAAATGAATAACTTGTGGAAGCGGACGCTTCTGATCGGCTGCGTTGCAGTCGGGTTGCTACTGGCACCCGTCTTCGCCGCAGAGGGTCAGGTCCGCAATCTACTGTCGGTAAGTGTGGCAACCGATCAGGCTGGGCAACCCATCGTGGAGTTGCTTGCCAACGGGCCACTGGAATTCGAGACCTTGGTGCTCGATGGACCCGATCGACTGGTGATCGATCTGAACGGCACGATCAGCCGTCTGGACGATTATCGATTCCCGGTGGATCTCGCCGGCGTCGTTCAGGTGCGAGCATCGCAACATCTGGTAGAACCGGTGCCGGTCACGCGCGTCGTGTTCGATCTCATGGAGCCGTTGGCGTACCACATCTCGGAGTTGGATGACCGTCTGGTCCTCAGCTTCGGCGATGAGACCGCCAACTGGCCGGCTGTCGTCTCGACGACAACCGAGATCGAGGCCGTTCAGCGACCGATCGACCTGCATGACGAGGTTGTGACCGAGAAGCCGGAAGCGATCGAGCCCGAAGTGATCGAGCCCGAAGTGATCGAGCCCGAAGTGATCGCCGAAGAGACCGAGCGCTCGATGGCGGCCGACGAGATCGATCGCCTGATCGGCGAGAGTCCGTCGCTGGCCGCGCCGGCGCCCAGCCCGGAAGCTCAGTCGGGGGTGAGTGGGAACTTCGAGTCCCGCCGGATCGGGAGCGGTTCCGCAAACTACACCGGTAAGCGGATCTCGCTGAACCTGGTGGATGCGGATATCAAGGAAGTCTTCCGTCTGTTCCACGAGATCTCCGGATTGAACTTCGTGCTGGACCCGGGCGTCTCCGGTCGTGTCACGATCGTTCTTGATCAGGTGCCGTGGGATCAGGCTCTCGATCTCATCCTGAAGAACAACGGTCTGGACAAGGTCCTGGAGAACAACGTCCTCCGGATCGCAAGCACACAGAAGCTTGCCCAGGAAGCCGCGTCTCGACAGCAGTTGAAGGAAGCCGAAGAACTGGAAGTCGAGCCGGTGACCATGACCCGGACGCTTTCCTACGCCAAGGCGGCCGAAGTCGAGTTGGTCATCCGTAACGGTGGCGTGCTCTCGCCCCGTGGTCGTGTGATCGTCGACGAGCGAACCAACACGCTGATCATCAGCGACATCCCGAAACGAGTCGAGCCGCTGGATCAGCTGATCAGCACCCTCGACACGCAGACTCCGCAGGTCGTTATCGAAGCTCGCATCGTCGAGACCTCTCGCAGTTACACCAAGAGTCTTGGCGTGACCTGGGGCCTCAACGCGATCGCCGATGCCTCCCGCGGCACGTCGACGGGTCTGTCGTTCCCCCATAACGCTTCCGTCGGTTACGGCCTGAACCTGCCGGGCGACAGCTCGAGCACGCTCGGGTTCTCTCTCGGCAACGTCGTCGACTCGTTCACTCTGGATCTCGAGCTAAATGCTCTGGAGACGGAAGGTAAGAGTCGGACGCTGTCGGCGCCGAAGATCGCGACCCAGAACAACGAGCGTGCTGAGATCGAACAGGGTGTTCGAATCCCGATCGTCAACACGACCGCCACCGAGATCAACGTCGAGTTCGTGTCGGCGTCACTGCGACTGATTGTGACTCCACAGATCACCGCCGAGGGAACCGTCATCCTCGATGTCGTCGTCGAGAACAACTCGCCGGACTTCGTGCAGACGGCCGGTGAGATACCTTCGATCCGTACCCAGCGGGCACAGACGAAGCTGTTGATCAAGGACGGCGGAACATCGGTGATCGGCGGCATCTTCACGCACAGTGAAGGCGCCAACGAACTTGGCGTTCCGTGGTTCCGGAAGATCCCGCTCTTCGGCTGGTTGTTCCGTAGTCAGAACGTCAACAAGGAAGACCGCGAACTGCTGATCTTCCTCACCCCCAAGATCGTCAAGTTCAGCTAACGGAGAGTTTGAAAATGCAATCTAATCTTAATAAATGGATGCTGCTCCTGTTGGCAACCGTGCTGATCGGTGCGGTGTCGTGTACCAGCGATTCCTTGGACGACGGCGACAGTGCCGATGTCGTGCTGGAGATCTCGGTCTTCGATGCACCGGCGGTCTCGGCATCGCTCGATCAGATGACGTTGGTCTGTACGTTCACGATCAACGATTGGCAGGTCTCCTTCGAGAATCTGCCCAAGAACGGTTCGGCCGATGACAGCTCACCGTTCAACGACATCGTCGTCCAGGATGTGGCGATCACCTACAACTGGATCGATCCCGCCAACGCGACGCCCTCGCGGACGTTCGGCCTTGGTGGTGTCGCGGTTCCGGTAGGCGAGCAGATCCAGGCGACCTTCACGCCGATCGCCTTCGATGACCTGACGCTTGCGATCTCCGGATCGACGGCGAACCTGCAGATGGTGTTCCGGGCCGTCACGGTCGAGGGCACGCAGATGTTCATCGGGGTGACCAAGCAACTCAACATCGAGGGCTGTATCTAGTCCACGAATTCGAACCCAACAGTTTAGACGGCCCCGTCGAGTACAATCGGCGGGGCCGTTTTCTTTTCTGGACACCTGAATGACGAAGATCGTTGAATCCGATGATCCGGGTCCGCTGACGCGAACCCACCTTCGTCTACGCCTGGCGCAGGGAGACCACTCCCACGTACGCCGCCTCCTGGCGGCGATCCCGGACTCGGAGATGACCGTGGACGAGCGTCAGTCGATCGAGAGGCGCCTGGCGGGAGATCGGCACGCGGGCCGGCTCGAGCCCACGGACCGACTGCCCGATCCCGCTCAGGCGGCCCGCGCCACGGACCTTAGTGAGACCTTCCGAAAGACGCTGGGGGCTTCCGGGGGCAGACGTCAGAAGATCGACCGACTTCGAGGCTGGCTTCAGAGATTGACCGTCGATTGACGTGCGGCTTGTGGCGCCGGGAAAGCGGATGCTACTCTTGCGTCGCCAAACCGGACCCGATGAGTGCGACGGAGGAATTGGGTGGAACCGAAGGATATCCGCGACCTGATCGATCTGATCTCGCATAGCAATTTCAGCACCTTCGAGCTCGAACACGAGGGTGTCAAGATCAAGCTGGTCAAGGAGACCCACGGCCCGCCCACGGTCGTCACCTCGATGTCGTCGGCCGAGATCGCCACGGTGCCCGTCGCGGCTGCGGCAACATCCGCTCCAGGGGTCGCCGCGTCGATCCCGGAGGCCGCTCCGGTGACGCCGGCCCCCGAGGCCGGCCTGATCGACGTGCAGTCTCCCATCGTCGGGACCTTCTATCGCTCATCCAGCCCGGATGCTGCCGCCTTCGTCGATATCGGCGGGCGGGTCTCGCGGGGGCAGGTCATCTGTATCGTCGAGGCGATGAAGGTGATGAACGAGATCGAGTCCGAACACGACGGAGAGGTCGTGGAGGTCGTCGTCGCCAACGGACAACCCGTCGAGTTCGGGGAGGTTCTGTTGCGCCTCCGACCCATGTCCTAGGTCGACGGGGGAAGTCGTGTTCCGCAAGATCCTCATCGCCAATCGAGGCGAGATAGCCCTCAGGATCGTCTGGGCCTGCAAGGAATTGGGGATCAAGACGGTCGCGGTCTATTCGACGGCGGATGCGGACTCTCTCCACGTCAAGTTCGCGGACGAGGAGGTCTGTATCGGCCCGCCGCGGAACGCGGAATCCTACCTCAACGTCTCGGCGATCATCTCCGCCGCGGAGATTACCGACGCGGACGCGGTGCACCCCGGCTACGGCTTCCTCGCCGAGTCCGCGCATTTCGCAGAGGTCTGCAAGGAGGTCGGACTGACCTTCATCGGTCCCGAGCCGGACGTGATCCGTCGGATGGGTGACAAGGCCGAGGCTCGCAAGACGATGATGACCGCCGGCGTCCCGACGGTCCCCGGCAGCGAGGGGATCATCGAGAACATCGACGAGGCCCGAGAGATCGTCGAGCAGATTGGCTGTCCGGTCCTCATCAAGGCCAAGGCCGGAGGGGGCGGTCGCGGGATGCGAATCGTCACCGAGGTCGAGGAACTCGAGCGTCAGTTCGACGCCGCCAGCAATGAGGCCGGCGCGTCGTTCGGCGATCCGGCCTGTTATATCGAGAAGTTCGTCCACCGACCGCGTCACATCGAGTTTCAGATCATGGGCGATGCCCACGGCAACGTCGTCCATCTGTTCGAGCGGGAGTGTTCGATCCAGCGTCGACATCAGAAGCTTCTGGAAGAATGTCCTTCGACCGCCCTCAGCGGGGAACTGCGGCAGAGGATGTCCGAGGCCGCCGTGCGCGCCGCCAAATCGGTCGACTACACCAACGCGGGGACGGTGGAGTTCCTGCTGGATGCCTCCGGCGAGTTCTATTTCATCGAGATGAACACGCGAATCCAGGTCGAGCATCCTGTAACCGAGATGGTCACCGGGATCGATCTGATCAAGGAGCAGATCCGTGTCGCGGCGGGGGAGCCGCTCTCCTTTACCCAGGAAGATGTCCGTCGCAACGGTCACGCCATCGAGTGCCGGGTCAACGCCGAACATCCCGTGACCTTCCGGCCGAGCCCCGGGACGATCACCACCTTCCACCCGCCGGGCGGCCCGGGGATTCGGCTGGACACGGCCTGCTACGCCGAGGCGGTCGTCCCGCCGTTCTACGACTCGATGATCGCCAAGGTCGTCGCCAGGGGTAACACGCGGGGCGAGGCGATCCTGAGGATGCGGCGGGCTCTGGAGTCGTTCGTGGTCGAGGGGATCGAGACCAATATTCCGCTGCAGCAGCGGATCGTGGCCGAAGAGGACTTCGTCCGTGGCCGGCTGGATACCGGGTTCATGGAACGATTCCTGAACGAGTAGGGTCTGGCCCGCTTTTCCGGCGGCGTTGGCCGGGTTTTCGCGATTGTCGGTGACCCAGAGCGGCAATAATTGTCATACCCGCCCAATCCTTGACAATAATTTTCACGGACCCTACATTTTCCACGATTCGCTCGGAACCGAATTGATATATAGATCGGTATGATCATATATTGATTCTGGATCGAGTCTATACGGGGTCTGTGGGTACGGTCTGCCCGAGATAGGGCCAGAGGGAGCCGATGGCGGTCAAACTGGGGGAGATGCTGGTTAAGGCTGGGATGATCAGCCAGAGCCAGCTCGACGAAGCTCTCGAGTCGCAGTCGCAGAACGGCGAGAAGCTTGGCTTCAACCTGATCCGACTGGGCTACGTGAAGGAAGACGACATCACCCAGCTGCTTTCCGAGCAGTACGGCGTGCCGTCCATCAATCTAAGACACTTCGAGATCGACGAGTCGGTGATCAACCTGATCCCCAGCGAAGTCTCCCAGAAATACCTGGTGCTCCCGGTCAACCGGACCGGGGCGACCCTGACCATCGCCATGGCCGACCCGACCAACGTCTTCGCCATGGACGACATCAAGTTCATGACCGGTTACAACGTCGAACCGGTGGTTGCCAGCGAGATCGCGATCCGCGAGTCGATCGAGAAGTACTACGGCTCCCAGCATGCCCTCGAGCTGAAGAAGGTCATGGACGAAATGGCCGAGGCCGAGTCCGAAGCCCTCGAGGTCCTGGAGGAGGAGGAAGAGGTTGATCTGAATCAACTGGAGGCGTCCTCCGAGGAAGCACCGGTTGTCAAACTGGTCAACATCATCCTGACCGACTCGATCAAGAAGAGTGCGTCGGATATCCATATCGAACCTTACGAGAAGGACTTCCGGGTCCGATTCCGCATTGACGGGGTGCTCTACGAGATCATGCACCCGCCGATGAAGCTGCGCGATGCGATCACCAGCCGTATCAAGATCATGGCCAAACTGGACATCTCCGAGAAACGGCTTCCTCAGGACGGCCGCATCAAGATCAAGATGAAGCTGCAGGGCAAGACCAAGGAGATGGACTACCGCGTCTCCGTGCTTCCCACCCTGTTCGGCGAGAAGATGGTGCTCCGGCTTCTGGACAAAGACAATCTGATGCTGGACATGACCGGCCTCGGATTCGAGCAAGAGTCCCTGTCGAAGTTCGAGCGTCAGATCCTGAAGCCTTACGGAATGGTTCTGGTAACAGGGCCGACCGGTTCCGGTAAGACCAACACGCTCTACTCGTCGATGAACCGGGTCAACACGCCGGAAACCAACATCATGACGGCCGAGGATCCGGTCGAGTTCAACCTCCACGGCATCAACCAGGTGCAGATGAAGGAGCAGATCGGCCTCAACTTCGCGGCCGCCCTGCGTTCGTTCCTGCGACAGGATCCCAACATCGTGCTGGTCGGTGAGATTCGAGACTTCGAGACGGCAGAGATCGCCGTCAAGGCCGCACTGACGGGCCATCTCGTGTTGTCGACGTTGCATACCAACGATGCTCCCTCGACGATCAACCGATTGATGAACATGGGTATCGAGCCGTTCCTCGTCGCGACATCCGTCAACCTCATCTGTGCGCAGCGTCTCGTGCGTCGGATCTGCAAGGAGTGCAAGGAGGCGATCCAGATGCCGACCCAGGCACTCATCGACGTCGGGTTCACCGAGGAGCAGGCCCCCCAGATTCGGCTGCACAAGGGTCACGGATGCAGCAGCTGCAACAACACGGGTTATCGAGGACGTGTGGGTCTCTATGAGGTCATGGAAATGTCCGATCAGACCCGTGAGTTGATCCTCTCCGGTGCGTCGGCAATGGAACTGCGTCGTCAGGCCCTCGACGAGGGGATGATTTCGCTGCGGCAGTCCGGTCTGCGAAAGATCCAGGATGGAGCCACCACGGTTGAAGAGGTCGTCCGCGAGACGATTATCTAGGAAACGCTTGACGATGACGACGAATCGACAGATGAACGAAGAAGAGTCCCGGAGGACGGGACCGAATTACGTGCTGACGACCTTGCGACGGGGTCACGGTAGGCGCGGACGAGGCCAGCAATGGGCGTAACCATGCATCAGCTGCTCAAGACTCTTGTGGATCAGGGCGGCACCGACTTACATGTCACGACGAATACGGCTCCACAGATCCGTATCAACGGCAAGATGGTTCAGCTCCAGACACCGCCGATGACGCCTGCCGAGACGAAGAACCTCATCTATAGCGTTCTTACCGATTCGCAGAAACATCGATTCGAGGAGACCTTCGAACTGGACTTCTCGTTCGGGGTGAAGGGTCTGGCGCGGTTTCGTGCCAACATCTTCTTCCAGCGGGGTGCCGTCGCCGGCGCTTTCCGTACGATCCCCTGGGAGCTGAAGACGTTTGACGAACTCGGCCTCCCCTCGGTCGTCTCCGACCTTTGCGAGCGACCCCGCGGCCTGATTCTCGTGACGGGTCCGACCGGTTCCGGTAAGTCGACGACGTTGGCGTCGATGCTGGACAAGGTCAACAGCGAGCGCGCCGAGCATATCGTGACGATCGAGGACCCGATCGAGTATCTCCATCAACACAAGAAGTGCCTGGTCAACCAGCGTGAGTTGCACGCGGATACCAAGTCGTTCCCGGCCGCATTGCGGTCCGTGCTTCGTCAAGATCCCGACATCGTGCTCATCGGTGAGATGCGCGACCTGGAAACGATCGAGTCGGCGCTTCGCATTGCGGAGACGGGCCATTTGACGTTCGGCACGCTCCACACCAACTCGGCATCGCAGACGATCAACCGTATCGTGGACGTTTTCCCGCCCCATCAACAGTCGCAGATTCGTGCGCAGCTGTCGCTGGTCCTGGAGGGTATTCTCTGTCAGGCGTTGCTGCCGACCGCAAACGGTCAGGGTCGTGCGCTCTCGATGGAGATCATGGTTCCGAACGCGGCCATCCGAAACCTCATTCGTGAGGACAAGGTGCATCAGATCTATTCTGCGATGCAGGTGGGTCAGTTGAAATACGGCATGCAGACATTCAATCAGTCGCTGTCGACGTTGGTTATTAAGAGGCAGGTCACCCGGGAGTTGGCGCTATCGATGTCGTCCCACCCCGACGAACTGGAAGAGATGCTCAGCCGCGGTGCTCAGGGCCACCAACAGGGTGGAGTGGCAAACGCACGCGGCAGACGTCCACGGCGCTAAGCGGCGATAGAGGATTAAACGATGCCCAACTACACTTGGAAGGGTCGGACCCGAGGCGGTCGAATTCAAGAAGGCGTTCTCGTCGCGGAGAGCAAGGAGGCGGCGATCGCCAGTCTGCGCAAGCAGCAGATCATCGTCACCGCAGTCTCCGAGCGCGGCAAAGAGTTCGCCCTTCCGAAAATCGGCGGCGGAATCAGCAGCAAGGAAATCGCGATCTTCACCCGACAGTTCTCGGTGATGATCGACGCCGGTCTGCCGCTGGTCCAGTGTCTGGAGATCCTGGGTACACAGCAGGACAATCGCACGTTCCAGAAGATCTTGCTGCAGGTCCGGCAGGACGTCGAATCCGGTTCGACGCTGGCTGACGCTATGCGAAAGCATCCGAAGGCCTTTGACGACCTGTACGCCAACATGGTGGCGGCGGGTGAGGCTGGCGGTATCCTCGACACCATTCTTCAGCGTCTCTCTCAGTACATCGAGAAGATCGTCAAGCTGCGTTCGGCGGTTCGCTCGGCGCTGGTCTACCCGATCGCGGTGATCGTGATCGCGGTTGCAGTTGTCTGGATCATCCTGTGGAAAGTCATTCCGACATTCGCGACCCTGTTCGAGGGGCTCGGGGCGACGCTGCCGTTGCCGACGCGTATCACCATCGGGTTGTCGAATTTCATCGGCAGCTTCTGGTGGGTGATCTTCCTCTCTATCGGTCTCACGATCTTCCTGATCAATCGCTATCACAAGACCCACAAGGGCCGACGGGTTCTCGATCGAATCATGTTGAAACTGCCCGTTCTGGGTAACGTGATGAAGAAGATCGCGGTCGCCCGTTTCTGTCGCACCCTCGGGACGTTGGTCTCGTCGGGTGTGCCGATTCTCGACGGGTTGGAGATTACGGCCAAGACGTCGGGCAACGCGATCGTCGAGGACGCCATCATGGCGACCCGGGCCAGCGTCGAAGAGGGCAAGACGATATCCGAGCCGTTGAAGGCCAGTGAGGTTTTTCCTTCGATGGTCGTTCAGATGGTCGCCGTCGGTGAGCAGACCGGTGCTCTCGAGACCATGCTGTCCAAAATCGCGGACTTCTACGAGGACGAGGTCGACGAGGCGACGGCCAACCTGTTGGCTCTCCTTGAGCCCATCATGATCAGCTTCCTTGGCGTTGTGATCGGTGGCATCGTAATCTCGATGTACCTGCCGATGTTCTCGCTTATCAGCAAGATCGGCTAGTCCGGGACTGAAGGGAAGAGAGTAAGGACGCATCGCGAGGTCATCCAACGGCTCCGTGATGCATTCATTCGGATCGCGGGGGCGTGGTCAGATGAGTCGAGCGGATCGAGAGCGACAATTGCGTTGGTTGATGACGCTGCGTGTCGTGGTCGTGACGACGCTGCTGATCAGTGCGTTCGGCATCGAGTTGGTGCTCCGGCCGGCCGAGTCTCTTCGACCTCTGTTCACGCTGACGGCCGCCGCGTACACGATGGTTCTGTTGTACGCGGTCCTGGCCCGGGTCCTGCCCGGGCTCCGACTGTTCATCCGTGCGCAGCTGATCGGCGATGCCTGCCTGGTGTCGGCGTTTGTCGCCATCACGGGTGGAATCGACTCGCCAATGTCGTTCCTGTATCTCCTGCCGATCACCGCCGCGAGCCTTGCGACCGATCGTCGTTGGGCCATGACGATGGCCGGCGTCTGTTGGTTGATGTACGGCGCGATGGTCGCTTTCCCGCAACAGCTCATGTTGCTATCCGGGATACTGCCGGCATCCGACCCCAGTCGGATGATCAATTTCCTCGTTGCCCATCTGGTGGCGATGGTGGCGTTCGCCTGGCTGTCGGTCCATCTCGCCGAGCGGATTCGTAGCCAGGGCAAGGAGCTCGATCAGCGAGCGGAAGCCGTGGCCCGGCTCAAGGCGCTGAACGAGAACATCATCGGATCGATCAACAGCGGACTCATCACCACCAATCTCTCGGGCAAGATCAATTTCATGAACCGCGGCGGGGCAGAGATCCTCGGTCAGGAGTTCGAAGCGGTCGACGGGCAGCAGGTCGAACAGCTGTTCGGGTTGGAAGCGGACTATCTCGGAGAGGTTCGCCGGCAACTCCTGGCGAACCGTCGGTTCCGTTTCGAGAAATTCTTCACGACCGGCGACGCTCGCCACGAACAGATCTTCCTCGGGATCGCCGCATCCAATCTCCACGATCGGACCGGGGCCCCTCTGGGGTTCATCTTCATCTTCCAGGACCTGACCGAGATCCACGCACTCGAGCAGGAGATGCGTCTCCGAGAGCGGATGGCCGCGCTGGGCGAGATGGCCGCCGGCATGGCGCACGAGCTAAGAAACCCGCTGGCCTCGATCAGTGGGGCGGTTCAATATCTCAAGGGCATTGTCCCGCCGGATCAGGAGACCCTGGACCTGATGGACATCGTGATGCGGGAGTCCCATCGACTGGATCAGGCGATCCGCGACTTTCTGACGTTCGCTCGTCCCGGTGCATTCGCTCCGGAGCATGTCGATCTCGTCCGGGTCATCGAGGATGGTGTCAAACTCCTCAGCAAGAGTCGAGAGTCCGGTCGGAGTCATCGGATCGAGACGGACTACGACGACGAGCGAATGGAATGTGTCGTCGACGCGAACCGTCTCAAGCAGGTGTTCTGGAACCTGGCGAGCAACGGCCTTAAGGCGATGCCCGATGGCGGGGAGCTGCGCATAGGGCTTCATTGGCGTGACGAGCGTTCTCGCATCGAGTTGTCGATCGCCGATCAGGGCGAAGGCATGAACGAAGAGCAAAGAGCCAGTTACTTCCAGCCGTTCAGTGGGTCGTTCCAGGAAGGTACGGGTCTGGGAGCCGCCATCGTCTATCGGCTGGTCGAAGAACATGACGGCAAGATTCATCTGGAGAGTGCACCCGGGCGGGGCACACGGGTACGGATTTCCTTGCCGTCCCGATGCCCGGCTGTAGGACCCGCTGGATCCGAAGAAACGCTTCAGGCCGTGGGAGGGTCAGGTTCGTGAGCAGACTGCTGGTCGTGGAAGATGAGAAGAGCATGCGCGATCTCCTGGCCCTGATGTTGGGTAAGGAGGGCTACAACGTCGATGTCGCAGAATCGGCGACGGCCGCGTGCGAGATGTTCGAAAACTGTAACCCGTGGGACCTGATCATCAGCGACATCTCGATGCCCGGGATGTCCGGTCTTGAGATGCTCGAGGTGGTTCGAGAGCGGTTTCCCCAGACGGCGGTCATCATCATGACCGCGTTCGGCTCCAAGGAGACGGCGATCGAGGCTTTGAACGCCGGCGCGTCGTACTACGTCGAGAAACCGTTCGACCTGGACGAGGTCAAGACGGTCGTCCGGAAGACCCTGGATCTGAAGCGGGTCGTCAACGAGAACGCCGGTCTGAAACTCCAGAACCGCGATCTCAAGGCCGAACTTCATGGTCGCTATACGTTCGACGGCCTCGTCGGGCGCAGCCAGAAGATGAAGTCGATCTTCGAGCTGATCGAGAGAGTCGCGACCACCGGCAGCACCATCATGGTTTCCGGAGAGTCGGGCACCGGCAAGGAGTTGATCGCCCGGGCGATCCACTATAACTCGGGACGTGGCGATCTACCCTTCGTATCGATCAACTGCGGCGCACTTCCCGACGAGCTTCTCGAGAGCGAGTTGTTCGGACATCGAAAGGGCTCTTTCACCGGCGCCGTGAGCAACAAGAAGGGCCTGTTCGAAGTCGCCAACGGTGGGACAATCTTCCTGGACGAGATCGGCGAGACCACGCCCGCCATGCAGATCAAGCTGTTGCGAGTCCTTCAGGAGCGGACGATCCGTCCGGTGGGAGGCACCGAGGAGATCCCGGTCGACGTGCGAGTCGTCACGGCGACCAACCAGGACCTGGAGCAGATGGTCCAGGATCGGCAGTTCCGTGAGGATCTCTTCTACCGCATCAACGTCATCGCGATCCGCATGCCCGCCCTGCGGGAGAAGGCCGAGGACATCCCGTCGCTGGCAGAGCATTTCCTGGAGAAATACCTGGCCCTCGTGGGCAAGACCAACCTGCGGGGGATCTCGCCGCAGGCGCTTGAGCAACTCGAGGCCTACCACTGGCCGGGAAACGTCCGCCAGCTGGAGAACGTGATCGAGCGGGCCGTGGCCCTGGAGACCGCGGACGAGATCCAGGCCGAGAGCCTCCCAGCGGAGGTCCGGGGCTCCGTGGACGCGTCTCCGGCCGACGAAAGCGTGACCCTGCCCCCGAGCGGTCTGGATCTCGAGGTCTACCTCGAGGAGCTGAGACAGCGTTACATGCAGACATCGATGAAGCGGGTCGGCGGTGTCCAGACCCGGGCGGCGGAACTGCTGGGCATGACCTTCCGCTCATTCCGTTATTTCGCCAAGAAATACCGAATCTCGGGCAAGGATGGCGAGGTCGAGGAGCCCGACACCGAGCTGGTCTCCGGGCAAAAGTGACAATGGGTGTCATAATGGGAATCGGCGGAGCGACAGAGGCTGGCAATTTCGCCATCCGGATCGCCTGCGCGAGCCGCGCCGAGCGGAAGCTTGTGAAGGACTAAAGCGAACAAAAAGAAAGACTTACGTTCAGGGATGCAACTCGGACAGGATCTTGGCATCGGCCTTGCTGATATCCGGGGGCAAGCTGAAACTAAGGAGGCCGCAGCAATGAAGTTCCGACAACAGAAAGGTTTTACCCTCATCGAGCTCCTGATCGTGGTTGCGATTATCGGCATCATTGCCGCCATCGCGATTCCGAACCTGCTCAACGCGATCGATCGCGGTAAGCAGAAGCGCACGATGGCGGATCTTCGCTCGCTCGGTACGGCCATTGAGTCGTATTCGATCGACGAGAACAACTATCCGGTCGTCTCCACGATGGCCAACCTCGAGGCTGCCGTTGAGCCGCTGTACATCCGTACCGCGCCGACCACGGACGGCTGGACCAACGGAATCATCGTCGCCAGCATTGCGACGGAGTACACCGTCTGTTCCGGTGGTAAAGACGCTGGTGCGTGCGGCAACGATGCCGCTGGCGCTGTAACCAGCTTCAACGACTCGATCACCTTCGCCAACGGACAGTTCGTCCAGTGGCCGGAGGGAGCGCAGCAGTAAGCGCGTAGCCGAACTGATTCGGATGGAAGGGGCCCCCGACGGGGGCCCCTTTTCTTTTGCCCGCCGGTAGTGTATTCAGGTCATCCCGCATGAGATCACAGCCTCGACTCGACCTACTCCCTCTCGGGCTACTCGGGCTTCTCGCGCTCCTGCCGCCGGAGACCCGAGGCCATGCGGCATGGGCCCACGGACTGCTGGCCCTTCTCTTCGTTGCCATCGTTGTCGCCCGCGGCCTGAAGCCCAGCGGGTCCGCGTTGGCGCTGGTCCTCGTCGCCGCGCTCGGGGTCGGTCCGTGGCGAGCCCTGGCCGTGGCGCCGGGTTCGGTCATCGAACCCTGGGCCCTATGGCTGGTTGCGCTGATCCTGGGAGTCGGGGCGCGGGGGTTACCCGAACAGCTGCGCCGCGGGCCATGGCTCCCGTGGACCCTGGCGGGGCTGGGTGGGACGCTCGGGCTCTACGCCGTCTACCAGCAGGTCTACGGGCTCGATGCGTTGGCGGAGAGGCTGCGACAGGGGATGATGGGGGCCGCGACACAGGACTGGCTGGTGCGGGCCGAGGGCGGACGGGCCTTTGCCGTCTTCTCGACGCCCGCAGCCCTGGGCGGCTACCTGATCCTGACCCTGCCGGTCACGGCCGTCCTGATCCATGGGCAGCGTGGAAGGGGACGAGCCCTGGCCGTCGGCACCTTCGTCCTGCAGATGTTTGGCCTGGCGTCCGCCGTGTCGGCGACGGCCACCGCGGCGCTGCTGGCCGCCATGCTCGTCGCCGGCCTGTCGCTTCGATCGGCTCGGCGTGGTTGGATCGCCGCGGTCTGTGCGTTGTTGATCCTGCTGGCCGGTGTCGCGGCATTTCGAGCGAGCGAGGTCTGGGACTTCGATAACCCCGGGAATCCGTGGGTGCTCCGAGCGCAGAACCTGCGGTTGGCGGCGGAGATGACCGCCGATCACCCCTGGACCGGTGTCGGACCCGGCGGATTCGCCGAGTCCTACCCCCGGTATCGGAAGGTCGGTGACAACGAGACGCGCTACGCCCACAACCTGGTGATGCAGAACGCCGCAGAGTTCGGCGTCCCAATGGGTCTGGGGTTGTCCGGATTCTTTGTCTGGTGCTTCGTCGGACCGTGGTGGCGGCGCGCCGCCGACAGCCCGTTGTGGTGGCGTGGGGTGGCCCTGGGTCTCCTGGCGTTCGCGGTCCACAATCTCGCCGATTTCACGGCCTATCTTCCGTCGATCGTCTTCACGGCGGCGATTCTGCGGGGTTGGATTTCATCGACGGGCCCGGCTGCCGCTCCCGAGACGGGGGTCGGGGCGAGGCTGCTTCTCGGTACGATCGCCACGATCGCCCTTGTCGTCTTCGTGATGGGTCACAAGTCGGATGCGTTGCAACAGGACCTGCGCTGGACCGCGGACCCGTCTGCGGCCCAGCGACGCGGGGAACTGGCGAAGCAGGCTCGGCGTTGGGCGCCGTGGTCGGCAAACGGCTACCTCGGTGTGGCACGCGCGCGACTCGAGACGATTGTTCCCGGTCCCGATGCCGCCGGTCAACTTCGACAGGTGCAGGACGATCTGGACAAAGCGGTTTCCGCCAGTCCGGTGCGTCCGTCGACTCGCCGGCTCCGGGCGGAGGTTCGGTTTACCCGCGGAGATCGGCCGGGGGCGCTGGCCGACGCGCTGGAATCGCAACGTCTCTATCCGACCTCCCCGGAATATGCGTCGTTCGTCGACGAGATGGGTTCTCGTCGGATCCACGGAGTCGAACCGTGAGCCGCTGGCCCATCGGCTGGCTTCTGGTGCTTCTGGCAGCGCTCGCCGGAGGAGGCGGAACCGGTGTCCATGCTGGATTCGTCTGGCATACGTTGTTGGTCGGCTGGCTCGCGGTCGTCGTTGTTCGCGGTCGACCGGCAGACCACGAGCCGACGGGCGAGCTGCGATGGATGGTCGTCGCGTTTTCGCTGGCGATCGCGCTTACGATGATTCGGGGATCGTACCTCTACGGTGCGTGGTTAACCGCCGTCGAGTGCGGTGCCTTCTTCGCGGTCTCATGGCTGACCGCGCGTCGCGGCGTGACGATCGTCGAGACGCTCCTACCGTGGCTCCTTGTCGCCGCATCCACCCAGTCGGTATGGATGGTCGTTCAGGCATGGACACGGGAGGACGTGGTTCGACCTGCCGGCACGCTGTTCAACCCCAACCATGCCGGCGCATGGCTGGCGATGATCGTTCTTTTGCAGGCGGCGCGGCTGTTCAGAAACCCGCGGGCGGCCTGGTGGATTCCGTTGCCGCTGATCGGTCTGTTCTGGACCCAGTCCCGCGGGGCGTTCCTCGGCCTGATCGTCGGTCTGGTCCTGCTGGGTATCCTGAATCGCGACCGACTGTCGACACGTTCACGACGCTGGCTCCTGGCGGGACTGGTCGGCTCGGCGATCGTGATCGGTGGGATCGTTCTGGTTCGATTCACTCAGGACGACCCGTTCCGTTTTCATCGACTCCGCATCGGATCGGCGGTCGCCTCACTCATCGCAGACAATCCGTGGACCGGCGTCGGTGTCGGGCAATTTGCCGATGCGGCGGAGTCGGTTCGTTTCGCCGACGGCGTCGGTCTCTACCGCTATGACCGACGATTCTCGACGACGCACTCCGACTGGCTGCGTTTGCCGGTCGAATGGGGGCTTCCCCTCACGCTGTGGGTCGTCGTCGCGATCTATCGGCGTCTTCGACGTCTCCGCCTGACGTCTCCCGACGGCTCGCGAAGTTGGGGGATGGACGGAGCCCTCGCGGCTCTTGCCGCCTGGGTCGTCCAGTCGGGTGTCGACAATCTCAGCATGCGTCCGGCCGTCTTCCTTCTGGCAGCCGTCCTCGTCGGGGTCCTGTTCTCGGGCCCGCGGCGTTCCGGCGGCCCGCGACTCCTCGCTGCCCGACCCCGTCGTCTTGCGGTTCTTGGTCTCTTGCTCCTCGTCTGGGTCGTGGGTGAGCTGGCTCCCTGGTCCTCCTGGCGGGATCGTGAGGCGACCCCGCCTCGTCTCGATCGCGCGGCCCGTCATCATCGGCTGGACCCCGAGATTGCGATGCGTATGGCCGAGCAGCGGCTGTACGCAGCCGGGTCCCCGGATCTCTTGCTGTACGCGGAGGCCCGGGGGGAGTGGGAGCGGGCGATCGACCTTCGCCCCCGTCATGCCGTCTACCATCGCCGAGCCGCTCGACTCGAGGCGCGGATCTGTCTGTCGCTCTTCAGAGACGTGGCCTGCCGTGAGCGAGCGTCCTCCCGTTTCGCCGAGGCTTCGCGGTGGTCGCCCTACGATGCGGGTGTCGCGCTAGAACACGGGCTCTTCCTGCTCGACGCCGGTGATCCTGCAGCCGCCCGACGGCAGGCGGAGACCGCGCGTCGGCTGGAACCGATCGCGGCGCTTCCCCACCTCGTGATCGCCGAGGCCTTGATCCACGAGTCGCTCTTCGGCGATGCCGAGCTGGCTCTGCGCGAGGCACTCCGCCTGGCAGAGCAGTTCGCGACGGACGACCGTCAGACACCCGAAGAGCGGAAGTACGGTCAGGGGCTGAGTGCGCTTCCGGCCGAACGCGTGGCGTCGATCCGCGAGGCTCTGGCTGCGGCGGGAGGACGGTCATGAAGCTCACGCTCTTCACCCGGTCGCTCGAGCGTGGAGGTGCCGAACGGCAACTGGTGACGCTGGCCGCGGAGTTGGCGGCCAGGAATCACGACGTGGAGGTTCTCACGATGTACGACGGTGGCGCGCTCGCGGAGGAGCTCCACCGCTTGTCGATCCCGTGTGTCTCTCTCGGCAAACGGAGTCGCTGGCATCTGCTGGGTCTCTACGCCGGCCTGATCAAACATCTGCGACAACGGTCGCCGGATGCGATCCTCTCGTATCTGGTCGCTCCCAATATTCTGGCGGCGCTCTCGCGACCGTTCGTGCCACGCACACGCCTCGTTCAGGGGCTGCGCGCCTCCAACATGGATTTCAGGTTCTACGGTGGCTTCGAGGAGTGGACGTTCCAACTCGGGAGACGCCTCGCGTCCGCCGCGGATCGCATCATCGTCAACTCCCGGTCGGGGGTGACGTTTCATGCCTCGCAGGGCTTTCCCGTCAATCGTCTGGTGTGCATCCCCAACGGGATTGACGCCGGCCGCTACCGCTTCGATCCCCAGGGTCGCGTCCGCGTTCGTGACGAGTGGGGCATCGATACCGGGACGCCGCTCGTCGGCATCGTCGCACGCCTCGACCCGATGAAAGACCACCTTACGTTTCTCGGAGCCGCAAGTCGTTTGATCGAGACCCATCCGCAGGCGCGTTTCGTGATCGTCGGCGATGGGCCGGCGGACTACGTGGTCCGCCTGAAGGCGTCGCCCGACGCACTTGGGCTTGCGGATCGTGTGCAGTTCGTCGGCTCGCGGGATGACATGGCGTCGGTCTACAGCGCGCTGGATGTGGGAACGCTCTCCTCGCGATTCGGTGAGGGGTTTCCCAACAGCGTCGCAGAGGGACTCGCCTGCGAGCTTCCCACGGTCGTCACCGACGTCGGCGATGCGGCGTGGATCGTGGATCGAGACGACCGTGTCGTGCCGCCCGAATCACCCGCGGCGCTCGCCGAGAGTTGGCGACGGATCCTCATCGCCTCGCAGCCGGATCGGGGGTCAGGGGA